>JANNLM010000231.1:0-7024 GCA_031396825.1 Gammaproteobacteria bacterium
AGGGCGGACTCGCAGAAATCGTCGAGCGCCGTGAGCGCCCCGCCCTCGCCGGGGCGCCAGGCGTCCGCGAGCCCGGCGTCCCAGGCGATGCGCGGCCGCAGGCCGAGCGCCTCGAGCGGTTCGCCGGGCGCCCCGGGGCCGGCCAGCCGCCGCGGAGCCGGCGACGGTGGCTGCGCGCCCACGCGCGGCGCCACCGTGCGCCAGAACGGCGTGAACACGCGGTACGGATCGCCCGCCTGCGTCGCGACTTCGTGCGGCTCGGCCAGCAGCGCGGCATTGAAGGTCTCGACCGCGACGCCGTCGGCGCGCAGCGCCTGCTCGACGGCGGCATCGCGCGCCCGCGCGGCCGGCTCGTAGAGCCGGTTCCAGTGCACCGCGGTCGCGCCGCTCTCGCGGACGACCGCCCGCAGCGCGGCCAGCGAGTCGCCGCGCCGGATCACGAGCGGCACGCCGAGGCGCGCGAGCGACTCGCCGAACGCGGCAAGCGAGCGGTGCAGCCACCAGCGCGAGGCGGCCCCGGGCGTCCAGGCTCCGTCCTCGTCCGGACTCCACACGAACAGCGGCACCACCCGCCCGCTCGCGGCGGCCCGCAGCGCCGGGTTGTCGTGCAGGCGCAGGTCGCGCCGGAACCAGACCACCGTGGTCTGTGCAATTTCTGTGCGTTTCAACGGCTTACCATCCCGGCGTCTATAATCCGCGGCCCCATGGATACCGCGGCGGTCGCAATCAGCGGCGTGCACAAGCGCTACGGCGCCAACGCCGCGCTGCGCGGCATCGACCTCGCCATCCACCGCGGCGAGTTCTTCGGCCTGCTCGGCCCCAACGGCGCCGGCAAGTCCACGCTCATCAACATCATCGCAGGACTGGTTCGCGCGAGCGAAGGCCACGTCGCCGTGCTCGGCCACGACGTCGTGAGCGATTACCGCAACGCGCGCAGGAACCTCGGCGTGGTGCCGCAGGAACTCGTATTCGATCCATTTTTCAACGTCATCGACATGCTGCGCCTGCAGGCCGGCTACTACGGCGCCGGCAAGGCCTCGTGGCCGTGGATCGACCAGCTGATCGAGCGACTCGAACTGACCGAGAAGCGCAACGCCATGATGCGCACGCTGTCCGGCGGCCAGAAGCGCCGCGTGCTGATTGCGCAGGCGCTGGTGCACAAGCCGCCGGTGGTGATCCTCGACGAGCCGACCGCGGGCGTGGACGTGGACCTGCGCCGCACGCTGTGGGAGTTCACGCGCGAGTTGCACGCGCAGGGCCACACCATCGTGCTGACCACCCACTACCTCGAGGAAGCCGAGGCCATGTGCGAGCGCGTCGCCATCATCGATCGCGGCGAGGTGCGCGTGGTCGAGGCGACCAAGCAGCTGCTCGGCCGCCACCCGTTCCGCTTCCTGCGCGTGAAGCTCAACGGAGCGGGGCTGCCGGAGGCGCTCAAGGCGCTGGTGGTCAGCGAGAAGGACGGCGAGATCGAGCTCAAGCTCGAGCGCAGCAAGCACCCGGTCGGCGAAGTGCTCGAGGCGCTGCGCGCCGGCGGCGCGCGCATCGACGACGTGCACACGCGCGAGCCGACGCTGGAAGACATTTTTATGGAGATGACCCGCCATGCCCCTCGTTGACGTGAACGCCGAGGGCCTCGAAACCCTCACGCGCAAGGAAGTGAAGCGCTTCTGGAGCGTGCTCGGGCAGACCGTGACCGCGCCGGTCATCACGGCCCTGCTGTATCTCGTCGTGTTCGGCCAGGTCATGGAAGGCCGCGTCGAGATCTACCCCGGCGTCGGCTACATGCAGTTCCTGGTGCCGGGACTGATCATGATGAGCGTGATCCAGAACGCGTTCGCGAACTCGTCGTCGTCGCTGACGCAGGCGAAAATCATGGGCAACCTGGTGTTCGTGCTGATGGCGCCGATCGCGGCCTGGGAGATGTTCGCGGCCTACCTCGGCGCGAGTTTGCTGCGCGCGGGGCTGGTCGCCACGGTGCTGTATTGCGCGACCTGGCCGTTCGTCCACCTGCCGATCCATTCCTTCCTCGTGCTGCTCGGCATGTTCCTGCTCGCCGGCGGCAGCCTCGCGGTGATCGGCGTGATCGCCGGCATCGTCGCCAGCAAGTTCGACCACCTCGCCTCGTTCCAGAACTTCCTGATCCTGCCGGCGTCGTTCCTGTCCGGCGTGTTCTACTCGATCCACTCGCTGCCGCCGTTCTGGCAGCAGGTCAGCCACTTCAACCCGTTCTTCTACATGATCGACGGCTTCCGCCACGGCTTCCTCGGCGTCGGCGACGCGGCCGTGTGGCAGTGCTTCGCCTGGACCGGCGGGTTCTTCCTCGTGCTGTCGGCGGTGTGCCTGCGCATGCTGGTCACCGGCTACCGGCTGCGGCCCTGACTGTAGGAGCGCCTTCAGGCGCGACCCCATGACCAAAGACGACATCAAACTGCTGATCGAAGCCGGCCTGCCCGGCGCGAAGGCGCGCGTGCTCGGCGACGACGGCCAGCATTTCGAGGCCGAGGTCACCTACGACGGCTTCGCCGGCAAGCCCGTGATCCAGCAGCACCGCATGGTCTATGCGACGCTGGGCGAGAAAATGGGCCGGGAAATCCACGCCTTGCAGCTGAAAACCCGGGCGAGCTGATGGACAAGCTGATGATCGAGGGCGGCGCCGCGCTGTCCGGCGAGATCCGCGCCAGCGGCGCCAAGAACGCCACGCTGCCGATCCTCTGCGCGGCGCTGCTCACCGACGAGCCGCTGACCGTGCAGAACGTGCCGCAGCTCGAGGACGTGGCGACCTGCAACCGCCTGCTGCGGCAGATGGGCTGCGAGGTGACCATCGCCGAGAAGGATTCGCTGGTGGTCGACGCGAAGAAGCTGCACGACTTCCGCGCGCCGTACGAGATGGTCAAGACCATGCGCGCCTCGATCCTGGTGCTCGGGCCGCTGGTCGCCAAGCACGGCGACGCCTACGTCTCGCTGCCGGGCGGCTGCGCCATCGGCGCGCGGCCGGTGGACCAGCACCTGATGGGGCTGGAGAAGATGGGCGCCGAGATCAAGGTCGAGGGGGGCTTCATCCACGCCAAGGCCGGAAAATTGAAGGGCGCACGCATCGCCATGGACACGGTGACGGTGACCGGCACCGAGAACCTGATGATGGCGGCGTGCCTGGCGCAGGGCGAGACCGTGCTGGAGAACAGCGCGCGCGAGCCCGAGGTCGTCGACCTGGCCAAGTGCCTCATCGCCATGGGCGCAAGGATCAGCGGCGCCGGCTCGCCGACCATCAAGGTGCAGGGCGTCGCCAAGCTGCACGCCGCGACGCACCGCGTGCTGCCCGACCGCATCGAGACCGGCACCTACCTGTGCGCCGCCGCGATCACGCGCGGCCGCGTGCGCATCCGCGAAACCGATCCCCTCCTGCTCGAGTCGGTGCTCGACAAGCTGCGCGAGGCCGGCGCCAAAATCACCGCCGGCGCCGATTTCATCGAGCTCGACATGGGCGGCAAGCGGCCCAAGGCCGTGGACGTCCACACCCAGCCGCATCCGGGTTTCCCGACCGACATGCAGGCGCAGTTCATGGCCATGGACTGCATCGCCGACGGCACTGCCACCATCGTCGAGACGATCTTCGAGAACCGCTACATGCACGCGCAGGAGCTGCTGCGCCTGGGCGCCGACATCCAGATCCAGGGCAACACCGCCATCGTCACCGGCCGCGAGCACCTGACCGCCGCGCCGGTGATGGCCACCGACCTGCGCGCCTCGGCCTCCCTCGTGCTCGCCGCCCTCGTCGCCCAGGGCGAGACCCGCGTCGACCGCATTTACCACATCGACCGCGGCTACGAGCACATCGAAGAGAAGCTCAAGCAGCTCGGCGCGAAGATCCGCCGCGTATCGAAATAGTGTGGGAGCGGCCCATGGCCGCGACTCCCGACCGGTCGCGCCCATGGGGCGCTCCCACAGGTAAACTGCGCGGCCCATGACGAGCCTGACCCTCGCCCTCTCGAAGGGCCGCATCCTCGAAGACAGCGCGCCGCTGCTGGCGGCGCTCGGCCTCGCGCCGGACGCGGGGCTCGACGACCGCCGCCTGCGGCTGCCGTCGAAGGACCCCGAAGTGCAGCTGCTCATCGTGCGGCCGGCCGACGTGCCTACCTATGTGGAGTACGGCGCTGCCGACTTCGGCATCGTCGGCAAGGACGTGCTGATGGAGCACGGCGGCGACTCGCTGTACGAGCCGCTCGACCTGGGCTTCGCGCAATGCCGCCTGGTCGTCGCCGCACCGGCGCGTGCGACGGCGGGGCCGCTGCGGCGCCTGCGCGTGGCGACCAAGTACCCCGAGATCACGCGCCGGCACTTCGCCGAGAAGGGCCAGCAGGTCGAGATCATCAAGCTCTACGGCTCGATGGAACTCGCCCCCCTGGTGGGCCTGTCCGACTGCATCGTCGACCTGGTCAACACCGGCAGCACGCTGCGCGCCAATGGCCTGAAGGAAGTCGAGACGATCGCGTCCATCAGCGCCCGCCTCATCGTCAACAAGGCGGCGATGAAGATGAAGCACGCTGCGATCCGCCGCTGGCTCGACCGCTTCGCGAAGAAGTCATGAGCCGGCGCGGGCGGCCGCGCGGGCGCGGCGGACGGGAATCGCGCGAAGCGCCGCTGGAACTGCGCCGCCTCGACACGCGCGACGCCGGCTTCGACGCCGAGTTCGCGCGGCTGCTCGACCGCACGCCCGAGGCCAACCCCGAGATCACCGCCAGCGTCGCCCACATCGTGGACGACGTGCGCCGCCGCGGCGACAGCGCCGTGCTCGAGTACACCGCGCGCTTCGACCACCACGCCCCCAAGTCCATCCGCGAGCTGGAGATCGGCAGCGAGAGCCGCACCGGCGCGTTCCGCTCGCTCCCGACCGAGCTGCGCACTGCGCTCGAGACCGCCGCCGCGCGCATCCGCGCCTACGCGGAAAAACAGAAAGTCGCCGATTTCGAATTTACCGACGACCACGGCAACAAGCTGGGCCAGCGCGTCACGCCGCTCGACCGCGTCGGCATCTACGTGCCCGGCGGCAAGGCGGCCTACCCGTCCTCGGTGCTGATGAACGCCATCCCGGCCAAGGTCGCCGGCGTACGCGAGATCGTGATGTGCGTGCCGACCCCGAGCGGCGAGCGCAACCCGCTGGTGCTGGCGGCGGCGCACCTCGCCGGCGTGGACCGCGTGTTCACCATCGGCGGCGCCCAGGCCATCGCCGCGCTGGCTTACGGCACCGCCGGCATCCCGGCGGTGGACAAGATCGTCGGCCCCGGCAATGTCTACGTCGCCACCGCCAAGCGCCTGGTGTTCGGGCGCGTCGGCATCGACTCGATCGCCGGGCCGTCCGAGATCGTGGTGGTCTGCGACGGCCAGACCGACCCGGGCTGGATTGCGATGGATTTGTTCTCGCAGGCCGAGCACGACGAGGACGCGCAGTCCATCCTGCTGTCGCCCGACGGCGCCTTCCTCGACAAGGTCGCCGCCGCCATGCAGGAACGCATCAAGGCGCTGCCGCGCCGCAAGATCATCGCCGAGTCGCTCAAGCGGCGCGGCGCGCTGATCCACACGCGCAGCCTGACCGAGTCGGTGCAGGTCTCCAACCGCATCGCGCCGGAGCACCTCGAGCTGTCGGTGGCGCAGCCGGACGTGCTGCTGAAGTCGGTGACGCACGCCGGCGCCGTGTTCCTCGGCCGCCACACGCCCGAGGCGCTCGGCGATTACGTCGCCGGGCCCAATCACGTGCTGCCGACCTCGCGGGCGGCGCGCTACGCCAATCCGCTGGGCGTGTACGAATTCCAGAAGCGCACCAGCGTCATCGGCTGCACGCCCGAGGGCGCGAAGAAACTGGCCGGCATCGCCGGCACGCTGGCGGACGCGGAAGGACTGCAGGCGCACGCGCAGAGCGCGCGCGACCGCTCCTGACCTGTCACCTCCCCCCGTTTACGGGGAGAGGTCGGCGCGAAGCGCCGGGTGAGGGGCGCAGATTTTCGCGAGCGCGCGGTAGCCCTCGACCAACCGCGGCCCCGGCCGGCCGAGAAAGGCCTCGGTCACCGGAAAGATCCGGCCCTGCTTCACCGCCGGCACTTCTCCCCAACCGGGCCGGCGTTCGACCACGTCGCGCCGGTATTTCTCTTCCTTCACGCCGCACCACGAGATGACCACGGCGTCCGGCGCCGCGGCCTGTACCTCGGCGTCGCTGACCTCCGCGCTCTTGCCGTCGCGGTCCTCGAAGGGATTCACGCCACCGGCCAGCCGCAGCAGCTCGTTGACCCACGACAGCCGCGCCGGCGCGATCACCGGCTTGGGCCACCACTCGACCAGCACCCTGGGCCGCGCGCCGCGCGGCTCGACCGGCGGCATGTCGGCCTGCATCTGCGCGACCAGCGAGCGCCCGCGCTTCAGGACGCCGAGGGCCTCGGCGATCTGGATGATGGAGTCGGTGACGCCGTCCAGGCCGATCGGGTCGATCACCAGCACCGGCAGGCCGGCCTGCTTCAGGGCCGCGACGATGCGCTCGTGCCCCGGCACGGTCAGCGAGGTCAGCACCAGGTCGGGGCGCAGCGCCTCGACCTGCGCCACGTCGAGTTCGAGGTCGCGCCCCAGTTTGGGGAGCGGCGCGACCGCCTCGACCGGGTAGTCGGAGTCGGCGTCCACACCGACCAGTTGGCGCCCGGCGCCGAGCGCGCAGACGATTTCGGTGTTCGAGCAGGTGTGGCTGACGATTCTCACGGCGCGACTCTACGGCATCCCTGTGTTAGTTTTCTCGCAGCCCAGCGCCTGGTACACCTGTCGTGACCGACCACTCCGAAAGCGAATCCGCCTCCGAGCAGGTCAAGCGCATCCACGCCGCGCTGCAAGGCGGGCGCGCGCTCACCGTCAAGCGCTCGCTGCACGCGCTGCACCCCGCCGAGATCGCCTTGTTGATCGAGTCGCTGCCGCGCAACGAGCGCATGGTCATCTGGAACATGGTGGACCCGGAGGACCGCGGCGAGACGCTGCTGCACCTGACCGA
>JANNLM010000351.1:0-3111 GCA_031396825.1 Gammaproteobacteria bacterium
CTCGAGGCGCACGCCTGGGTCGAGCACGCGGGCAGGCCGCTGAACGACGGCGCCGACATCGCCCAGCGCTTCCCGCCGTTCGACTTGCGCGCGCCGCTGCCGCCGCTCGTATGAGCGGCTTTGCGGGAATCTTCCAGCGCAACGGCCAGTCCGCGGATCGGACCGAACTCGAGGGGCTCAAGCGCTTCCTGCTGCGCCGGCAACCCGACGCCACCCAGGATTGGCTGCGCGGCAGCATTGGCCTCACGCACGCGCGCTTCACCACGGACCCGGCTCGCGACGGCGAGCCGCAGCCGCTGGAGCTCGATGGACGTTTCTGGATCGCCGGCCACATCCGGCTCGATGCGCGCGACGAGCTGAGCGCCGCGCTGGACGCGCCCCGCGCGACCTCCGACGCCGCGCTGGTGCTGCGCGCCTACCGCGCGTGGGGCGAGGCGTGCGTCGAGCGCGTGCACGGCGATTTCGCCTTCGCCCTCTGGGACGAGCACGGGCAAAAGCTGTTCTGCGCGCGCGACCGCTTCGGCGTGCGGCCGTTCTTCTACGCGCCGGGCGCGGACGCCTTCGCCTTCGCCAACACGCTCGAGTGCCTGCGGCGGCATCCGCGTGTCGACCTGCAGCTCGACGAGACCGCACTGGCCGACTATCTCGTCGCGGGCCACTTGCGCGAACCGCACCTGAGTTTCTTTGCCGGCATCCGGCGTTTGCCGCCCGCCCATGCGCTCGTGGTCACCGCGCAATCGACGACCCTGAGCCGGTATTGGTCCTTGCCGGTGGATGCCGAACTGCGCCATCGCGACCCGCGCGACTACGTGAACCAGTTTGTCGAGTTGCTCGGCATGGCCGTCGCCGACCGCGCGCCGCCGGGACCCGTCGCGCTGCACCTCTCCGGCGGCCTCGACTCCGGCTGCATCGGCGCGGCGCTCGCGGGCAAGCTCTCGGGCCGGCCGGCGCACGCAGGTGCCAGGGGCTTCTGCATCGGCTGGAACAGCGCGTTCGAGGACCCCGAGCCGGGTTTCGCGCGGCTCTCCGCCGAGGCACTTGGCCTGCCGCTCGCGATCCACCAGGAGCCCGACTGCGAGCCGCTGAAAGGCTGGGACGACCTCGGCCGCGTGGAGCCAGAACCGAGTTACGACATCTACCGCCAGCTGACGGTCGACTCGCTGGTACCGGTCGCAGGCCACGCGCGCGTGGCGCTCGACGGCCAGGGGGGTGATGAGCTGTTCCAGCGCGAATACCTGCTCGACGAATGGCGCCGCGCGCCGCTGCTGCGCCTGCTCGGCGACCTCTGGCGCACGTTCGCCGCGACCGGCGCGCGCCCGCCCCTGGGAGTGCGCCACCAGGCGGCCGCGGCGGCAGCGGTGCCGGAGTGGATCGATGCGCGGTGGCGCCAGTCGCTCAAGCTCGACGAACGGGTCCACCAGCCCGACGCGGGGCGGCCGGATCCTTCGCTACCGCGCGCGCAGGCGCGGGCGCGCCTCGCGGCGCCGCTATGGGGGCCGTATTTCGAGAGCTACGACGCCGGGCTGACGCAGGCCGCGGTCGAGGTGCGCTGGCCGTTGCTCGACGAGCGCCTGGTGCGGTTCGTACTGAGCCTGCCGCCGTTTCCATGGACCCTGGACAAGTACCTGCAGCGGGAGGCGGTTCGTGGATTCCTGCCGCCGGCGATCAGCGAGCGACGCAAGGCTGGGCTGGCTGCCGACCCGCTCGCCGTGTTCCTCGACCGGCAACCGCAGTGGCTGGAAGGACAGCGCTGGACCAAGCCCTGGCTCGCGGGCCGCGTCGACTATTGGGCGTGGAAGCAGAGCTGGCAGCACGGGGCGGTGGACGCGGACGGCCGCTGGGCGCGCGTACGCGCGACGGCGCTGGCCCATTGGCTACGATCCGAGGCCAGCCCATTGCGCGCGCCGTGACTTAGAATGGCGTCGAGGGCCGCCGGAGGAAGGCACATGGAACAGCGCAAAGACAGCGAAGACCGCAAGGAATACGTGAAGCCTGAACTCAAGGAGTTCGGCTCGATTTACGACCTGACGGCCGGCGTGAGTGCCACCAACGTCAAGAACGACATGGCCGGAGGGCCGACCAAGACCTGATCGGGTCCGCCGTGATCGAGTCGCAGGCCTTCGGCCTGAACCTGCGCAGCAACGTCCCGATTCCGGGCCTGCCGGCGCAACCCCGCGGCACCGAGGCGCCCGACCTCGAGATTCTCCTGGGCACGGCGCCCGAGTGGCAGGCCGCCGACGCACCACGCTACGAGCACACCCTGCGCGACGACGCCGGCGAGCCGCTGTTCAAGCTGTTCCAGCACGCGCCCGGCCAGTGGCAGTTTTCCTACGCCGACGGCACGCAGTTCTACCTCGATCGCGACCGCGCCACGCTCTGGGCCATCTGGCGCGAGCCGCTGACGCTCGAGGACACCGCGACCTACCTGCTCGGCCCGATCCTCGGCTATTTCCTGCGGCTGACCGGACGGGTCTGCCTGCATGCCAGCGCGGTAATGTTCGGTGAAGCCGCCGTGGCCTTCGTCGGGGCCGCAGGCTCCGGCAAGTCCACGCTGGCCGCCGCGCTGGCGGCGCGCGGTCACAAGGTGCTGGCCGAGGACGTCACCTGCCTGCGCGAAGACGCAGGGAAGTTCCTGGCGCTGCCGGCCTATCCGCGCATCCGCTTGTGGGACGAATCCGCCCGCCTGCTGGCCCCTGCCGCCGCCCTGCCTCTGCTGACGCCGAACTGGGACAAGCGCTACCTGCCGCTCGACGACGGCCGCCACCGCTTCCAGGCCTCACCCGCCCCGCTCGGCGCCATCTGCGTGCTGCTCGAGCGCCGCGCGATGGCCGAGGCCGCACAGTTGCGCGAGTTCGGCGGCCAGGAGCAGTTGTCGCTGCTGGTCAGCAACACCTACGGCACGCACCTGCTCGACCGCGCCATGCGCGAGCACGAGTTCGCGGTGCTGGGCCGGCTCGTGCAGCAGGTTCCCGTGCGAGGCCTCGCGCTGCCCGACGACGGCGCGCGCCTGGATGAAGCCTGTGCCTGGATCGAACGTCATGCGCTCGCCTAGGCGCTCGAGCGGCGAATACGACCTGCGCGGCTACGGGTCGATGGTCGCGGACACCGTGC
>JANNLM010000365.1:0-7672 GCA_031396825.1 Gammaproteobacteria bacterium
CCGCAGGTCGTGGACGCGTTCCTCCTCGTCGCGATGGGTCCGGTCGTAGTAGGCCTGCAGTTCAACGCTCGAGTGGCTGGACGCCTCACGGGTCCAGCGGCCGAGCGTGTTGACGTTGTAGGCCTGGCCGTTGGCGCTATCGAGAGTCAGCGTTGTGGCGTCCGCCTGCCAGGTCAGGTGGGTATCGGACGGCGCATAACGATCCAGCCGAAAGCCGCTGTGCCCGCCGCTCCAGTTGTCGCCGGACGGATCGCCGTTCGCCAGCGGGAAGTCGTCATTCTCCCAGTAGTTCCCGAACACGCGGTAATAGGTGTCCGTGCCCAGCATGCCGCCAAAACGTGCGCCGCCCATCGCCCGGTGCACGTCGCCGCCGCCGCCTCCCACCCATCCGCCCTGGGTTTCCCGGGCGCTGCGGGTGACGACATTGATGACGCCGTTGACGGCGTTGGCGCCCCAGACGGTTGCGCCAGGACCCCGGATGACTTCAATGCGGTCCACGTCTTCCAGCCTCACTTGCTCCAGGTCCCAGTACACGCCGCCAAACAGCGTCGTGTACACCGCGCGGCCATCCACCAGGACCAGCAGCTTGTTGGCGTAAAGGCTGTTGAAGCCGCGGGCCGATATCGCCGCCTGGCTGGAGTTGACCGCTGCCACTTGCAGGCCCGGCACCAGTCGCAAGGCTTCTGCCACCGTCGTGGCGCCCGAGCGGCGCAAGTCGTCGTTGGAAAGGACCGCAATGGCAGCGGCGGCCTCGGTGAGTTTCTGTTCTCGCTTGGAAACCGATGTCACCGAGACCTCCAGCAACTGCTCGAGGCTCAGATCGCCCAGGCGGCTGGGGTCGTCAGTTGGATCCTCGGCGGCGTGCACGGACGTGGCAAGCGCAGCCGCCATGAGTCCAGACAGAACGCGGCGGGAGTGCATCACGCCGCATTCAACCGAGGCTCATGATCCGGCACTGGAGTCTGCGCGCGCATTCCCGGGGCGAAGAACCGGAAGTTGCTGCGTCCGTTCCGTTTCGCGTAGAACATGGCCTGGTCGGCGTTTGCCTTCAGCAGAACCACGTCCCTGGCGTCGGTGGGATACACGCTGATGCCGATGCTGCCGGAGATGCAGACCTCGTGGCGGTCGAGGAAGAAAGGCCGCGACAGCTCGTCGAGGATCTTGCCGGCGACCATGGCCGCGTCTTTCGGGTCATCGATTTCACTGAGCACCACGACGAATTCGTCGCCACCGGTTCGAGCAACCGTGTCCGCCTTTCTGACACACCCGACCAGGCGCTTGGCCACGGCCTTCAGCAACTCATCCCCGACGGCGTGGCCGAACGAATCGTTGACCGGCTTGAACCGGTCCAGATCGATGAACATCAGGCCAAAGGATGTGCGGCCGCGCCCGGCGCTGTCTGCCGCCTTCGCCATCCGGTCGTCCAGCAGCATGCGGTTGGGCAGCCCGGTCAGGCTGTCATAGAGAGCGAGGCTGCTCAGCTGTTCGTTGACCGTTTGCAGCGTGTCGGCGCGTTTTACCGCACGCGCGGCAGCGTGAGCGTCGAGAGCCGCCACCCCCAGCGTGATCACCAGGATGCAGAGGGTCGCAGCGCCGATGGTCAGCGCCAGCGCGGCCGTGGTCATGCCACCGGTGGAACTCACCGAGAGACAGAAACTGCCGGGCGCGAACCGCGCGGCGGCCATGCCGGTGTAATGCATTCCGGTGATGGCAAGTCCCATGAGGGTCGCGCTGCCGAGCTTGGCGAGGAAGGCGACGCCGAAGTCCTTCTGGCGCAGCTGAATGGCGATCCACAGGGCGGCGAACGACGCCGCGATGGCGATGCCGACTGAAGCGATGAACAGCGGCGGGTCGTATTCGATCGCGGGCGACATCCGCATGGCATGCATCCCGGTGTAGTGCATGGCACTGATGCCAACCCCCATCAGCGTCCCGCCCACGGCAATGTGCCTCTCGGTCACCGTCGGGCGTTTCAGCACCAACAGCGCCAGGCCGGAGACCCCGATCGCGATCGCCATGGAAAGCATCGTCGGCACGGCGTCGTAGGCCACGGCAACCGGCAGGTGGAACGCCAGCATGCCGATGAAGTGCATCGACCAGATGCCGGTGCCCATGGAAATCGCTCCGCCGACCAGCCAGTACCAGGAGCCCCTGCCCCGCTTCTGGCTCACGCGCCCCGCCAGCTCGAGAGCGGTATAGGACGCGAAGATTGCGACGATCAGGGACAGCGCAACCAGTTGCAGACTGTACGTGGCGGTCATGTCGGAGGGCCTGCTGTTGAACTCACCCGGTTTCCACCCAAGGCCCGTGCCAGGCCGCCGGACCGCACAACTGGATGATTCAGTGGGGTTCTTGGTGCAGGGCCGGGCGGAACGCGGGAGTCGAGCCCATAGTTCTGGCGCAACCGCCCTGGCATGAGGACGCGGGCCATGGCATTACTCCCGCGGCAGCGTGAGCCAGAACCGGCTGCCATGGCCGTAGTCGCTCGTGAAATGGACCTTGCCGTGGATGAGGTGCGCCAGCTTCTGCGACAGGTGCAGGCCCAGCCCGGCGCCGTCGCGGCGCGTGCTGTCCATCTGCGAAAACACCTGGAACAGCTTGTCCTGATCTTCCGGCCTGATGCCGATACCGGTATCCGTTACACCGATTTCCACGGGTTGATTGCCGACCGGCTCCTTGAGCTCGAGGGTGACCGACCCGGCGTCGGTGAACTTGATGGCGTTGTTGCACAAATTGAGCACGATCTGCTTGAGAGCACGCGCGTCGGTTGACACGTGGACTTCCTGATCCGGCGCCAGCAACGCCAGCGACAGGCCTTTCGTCTCCGCGTGCGGGCGCAGCGAGACGGCAATATCCTCCAGCACCTTGCGGCAATTCACCCGCTCGGCCTGCATCTGCATGTTGCCCGACTCGATTTTCGACAAGTCCAGCAAATCGTTGATCAGGGACAGCAGATGCCGCGCGCTGGCTTTCACGATGTTCAGCTGCTCTTCCTGCTGGGCATTGATCGCTCCGGGCAGCTTCATCAGCAGGGTGCCGGTGAAGCCGAGGATCGCGTTCAACGGCGTGCGCAATTCGTGGCTCATGTTGGCCATGAACATGTCCTTGGCGCGCAACGCGCCCTTCAACGCCGCGGTACGCTCGGACACTTTGCTTTCCAGCCCGCGATTGGCTTCCTGCAGGGCCTGCTCGGCCTGCTTGCGCGCGACTCCTTCCAGGGACAGTGACACCCGGTTGGCCATGGCCACCGCGAAGTTCTTTTCGTCCGTCGTCCAGACACGCGTCGAACCGACGTGCTCATGGCACAGAATGCCGTCAACGACGCCGCCGATCTGGATCGGCGCATCCAGCATGGCCGATATGCCCAGGGGCTGGAGATAGCCCGAAGCAAATTCGCGCGTGCGGGGATCGCGGCAGGCATCATCGGCGGAGATCACCTCCACGGAGGCCAGTGCGCGGAAATACGCCGGATAGTCGGTGGCCAGCAGTTCCATCCCGGCCGAGTGCCGGCCGCTCGCCTGTTCGTAGAGATCCACCGCGCGGATTGCCGCGCGCCCATCCGTGTACCGCCAGATGCTGACGCGGGCGACGCCGAGCGTGGCGGCAACCGCCTCGGTGATTCGCTGCAGCGCCGCGGCGGGATCCTCTGCATCGGATGCGCCAGCGTCCGTGGTCAGGTCGATCAGCGCATCGCGCTGGCGTAGAGACCGGGCTTCGGCCTGCCGGCGTTCAGTGATGTCCTGGATCTGGGAGACGAAGTAACGCGGCTGCCCGTGCGCATCGCGGACCAGCGAAACACTCAACAAGACCGTGACCGTGTGGCCACGCTTGTGGACATAACGTTTCTCCATCTGGTAACTCTGGATTTCCCCGGAGATCATCCGGCTCACATTTGCCAGGTCGCTCTTGAGATCATCGGGATGCGTGATGTCCTGGAAAGTGCGAGCGACCAACTCGGCCGCCGAGTAACCCAACAGCTCGCACAGTCGCCGGTTGACTTTGAGCCATCGCCCCTCGGGCGACACCAGCGCCATGCCGATGGGCGCATGCTCGAACGCGCCGGCGAAGCGCTCTTCGCTCTCCCGCAACGCGTCGTCCGCCCGTTTGCGCTCGGTGATGTCGCGGACGGTGGCATGGAGCCTTGACTGTCCCGCAAGCATCATCCGCGTCAGAAGAACGTCGGCGGGAAACTCGGTGCCGTCGATGCGCCGGTGGGTCCACTCGAACTGATGGGAGCCTTCGCGCATGGCACACTCGATCGCCTCCTTCGCCTTCTCGGCAGATGCGCGCCCGTCCGGCTGAAACTCGGGGGACACATCCCAGGGGCTGAGGGCAAGGAAGTCTTTTTCAGATGCCGCCCCGAACAGCTTCACGGCGGCTGAATTTCCGGCGCTGAATCCCCAGGCCGGAGGATCGATCGTCATGATGGCGTCACGGGTCGTCTCGAACAGCCCGGCATATTTGCTCTCGGTCAGCCGCAGCGCCTCTTCCGCCTCACGCCGTGCCCCCTGGGTCTGCCAGCTGACGATCCCATACGCCAGGTCCGACGCGAGCTGTTCGAGGAGATGCTGTTCGTCGACTTCAAAAGCGTCGGGCTCGGCCGAATAGACGTTCAAGGCTCCAAGCACGCGCTCCCCGTCGCGCAGTGGCAGCGCCATCGAGGAGAGATAGCCGTGCCGGGAGGCCTGATCGCGCCATGGCGCGAACTGCGGATCGCACGCCATCGTCCTGCAGATCGACGGCCGGCCGCTGCGGATGGCGCTACCCGTCGGCCCCTGGCCCTGCTCGGTATCGGCCCAGTACACGCCTTTGTAATCCAGATTGACGGCGCCGGCGCCGGCGCGCGCCACCGGCCGCACGCTGTGCGCCTCATCGTCCATCGCGTAACCGACCCAGGCCAGTCGGTATTCCCCGGTCGTCACCAGGATTTCGCAGACGCGGTCCAGCAGCGCCTGTTGGTTCGGCGCCTTCCCCATGGCCTGGCTGCTTTCACTGAGCGCACGGAGGGAGCGGTTGGCGACCTGCAGCCGCTTGTTGGCCGCTTCGAGATCGGATCTTGCCGCCACGGCATCCTGCATCATGTTCAGCGAGGCGAGCGCCGACTCATTGACATGCTTCGTGCGCTCGCTGACCTTCCGATCGAGCTGATTGTTCAACTCTCCCAGCTCGGCCGATTTTTGCCTCAACTTCCTGTTGCGTTTTTCGATGGCCACATGCCAGCGGCGCTCGACCAGGAGTGCCCACCACACTCCGAGCAACAGCAACACCGACGTCAGGATCGATTGAGCGGCGATCCTGCGCATGACAGTCCGCACTTCCACGCGCGCCACGTCCCGGACCTGTCTCAGGTTACGGTTGAACGCCGCCATGCCTTTGGCGTACATCTCCTTCCGGGCTGCATACTCACCACTCGACAGCAGTCGTTGCGCCTCGGCTTTCTCTCCCTGCTGCAGCAGCTCGAAGGCGTTCTGCTCCATGGCGGCGAGCGCGGCGCTGGCAGTCATTGCGGCAGCAACACCCTCCGGCGTACGCGGTTCCAGGCGCAAGGCTTCCTTGAAGTGCTGGTCCAGTCGCGAATCGACCTGGCGCGAGGGAGCCTTCGGGTCCACCGTACCGCTGGCCACCGCCAGGCGCGCTGAGAAAGTGAGAGCCTCATCGAGGCGAGCGATTTCCTCCCCGGCCAGTTCCATCCGGCCCAGCGTCGCCATCCGCGCCTCGGCCCAGCGACGGTCGTGGTACGTCTGCGCGCACAGCCACGCCAACACCAACAGCGCAAGCGTCGCGGCCAGGCCGAGCTTGAGCGCGGACAACCCCTGGCGTGGAGGGTCAGGGGATTCGCTCATGACCAGGCGGTGATTTCAGAACCGCCGGCTCGACCGGCGGCGGATCGTAGGGGGGCGCCTGTCCCGTCCGTATCGACAAGGCGTTGACCTGCTCCTTCAACTCGATCATTCGCAACTCGCGCCCGACGCTGAGACGATGAAACGTTTCGAGCTCCTGCGTGTGCTTCGTCTTGGCTTCCTCGGCCAGCTTGCGCTCGGTGATGACCTCGGAAAAAATGATGAGGCCGCCGACCACGTCCTGCGCATCGTGCCAGGGGCGAACCTCCCACCGGATCCACTCCGTGGATCCATCCGTACGCGGAAAGATGTCCTCGGAGCACTTCTCCGTAGCGCCGTCGAGGCAGCGGCGATGGATCTCCTTCCAGCGCTCGGGGGTCTCGGGAAAGAGTTCGTAATGGCTGCGGCCGATGATGTCCCGCTCGCCCAGTTTGTAGTCGGCAAGCCAGCGGCGGCTGACCACCAGGTAGCGCATCTCGCGATCGAGCATGGCAATCGCCGCAGGACTGTGCTCGACAAGCAGGCTGAGGTGCCGCTCGCCCTGCTTGCGCTCGGACTCGCTCGCCAGCAGGCGTGCCAGCGCCATGTCCAGCTCGTGGCTTTGCTCTTCGAGCTTGTGCACCAGCCGCTCGCTGTACTCCTTCAGCATCGCGAACTCGTCCAGCAGGAGGCGGCCCGGTGGGGCACTCCGGGCGGTACGCAGGACGTCCTGCAGCGCGCCCTGAATCACTTCGGGCGAGGCCGGCTTCCTGAGGTACCTGTCCCCGCCGAGATCCAGGCAGAGCTTTACGTCGGCCTCCGAGGTGTAGATGGCCGAATAAAAGATGAACGGGATATGGCGCAGCCGCTCACTGTGGCGTACTTCGTAGCACAGGCGGTAGCCGTCCATCACCGGCATCAGGATGTCCGAGATGATGGCGTCCACCGGATCGCGCTCGAGAATGGCCAGGGCTTCGACACCGTTGGCCGCGTCCAGCACCGCATGCCCCAGCGCCACCAGTTGCGCGCGCAGCAGCTTCAGGTTGGCCGGCAGGTCGTCAACAATCAGGATGTTCATGGCGGCGAGCCTGGAGCCGGGACCTTGCCCCGCAGGATTTCGGCAATCTGCCCGGGCAGCCGGCGTGTATCGATCGGCTTGGTGATGTGACCGGCGCAACCGCTGGCCAGGGCCCTCTCGTCATCGCCCTTCATGGCGTAGGCGGTGAGCGCGATCACGGCGATATCGCGCGTGGCAGGATCGCCTTTGAGCCGGCGCGTCAGCGTCAGCCCGTCCATTCCCGGCATCTGGATGTCCATCAGGATCACACGCGGCTTGAAGGTCTTGAGCGTCTCCAGCGCCGAGGCGGCGTCAACCGCGGTGCGGACCTCGTAGCCGGCGGTGGTCAGCATCACGCGCGCGAGCTTCAGGTTGGTGGCGTTGTCATCCACGATCAGGACGGTAGCGGCGGTCATGGGATCATCACGGCCGGTTCTTCCCGGGCCTGGAAAGGCAGTGAAGCGGTGGGCGCCGGTTCATTGCCGGCGATGGGCTTGGGTTGGCGCGGCAGCACCGCGTAAAAAGTGCTGCCCTTGCCGGCCTCGCTGACCACGCCAACGCGTCCGCCCTGCGCCTCGACGATGCGTCGGGTCAGGGCCAGGCCCAACCCGGTACCCTGGTACTTCTTGGCGATGCTCGCGTCGATCTGCTGGAACTCGACAAACAGCCGGCCCATGTCCTCGGGCTTGATGCCGATGCCGTTGTCCTCCAGTTCCAGGCGGAAATGTGCCGGGCCCTCCGGCCGCGCGCGAACCGTGACCGTGCCCGCGTCGCCGGTGAACTTGATGGCGTTGGA
>JANNLM010000001.1:0-6143 GCA_031396825.1 Gammaproteobacteria bacterium
TAATGGAGTCGGTCGAGTGGCTGCTGGCGCAGGGCTTCCAGCCGCCGCGCACCGTCTACCTCGCCTTCGGGCACGACGAGGAGATCGGCGGCCGCGAGGGCGCCTTCAGGATCGCGCAGTTGCTGAAGTCGCGCGGCGTGAAGGCCGACCTGCTCGACGAGGGCAGCGCGGTGCTGGCCGACGGCCTCGTGCCCGGCGTGAAGCGGCCGGTGGTCTCGATCAACGCCGCCGAGAAGGGCTACTACACGGTGAAGCTGACCACGCGCGCCGAGGGCGGCCACTCGTCGCGACCGCCGCCGGTCACCGCGATCAGCCGCCTGGCGCGCGCCGTGGCGCGCGTGCAGCAGAGCCCGCTGCCGACGCGCCTGGTGCGGCCGGTCACCGACATGTTCGACCGCCTGGCGCCGGAAATGGGCTTCGGCGAGCGCCTGGTGCTGGGCAACCGCTGGCTGTTCGGGCCGCTCATCCGCAGCCGCATGGCGGCGAGCCAGACCCCCAACATGCTGGTCCGCACCACCACCGCGGCCACGGTGTTCCACGCCGGCGTCAAGGACAACGTGCTGCCGTCCGAGGCCTACGCCCTGGTCAACTTCCGGTTGCTGCCCGGCGACACCATCGAGGGCGTCCGGCGGCACGTGCGCCAGGCCGTCGGCGACGATGGCGTGGAGCTGGGCGAGTACGGCGGCTTCGGCAACGAGGCCAGCGTGCCGTCGCCCATCGACAGCAGCGCCTTCCGGCTGCTCGAGCGCACGGCGCGCGAGATCTTCCCCGAGGGGGTCGTGAGCACCGGCCTGGTCACCGGCGCGACCGACGCGCGCAACTACGCGGGCGTGTACGAAACCCGCTACAACTTCGCGCCGCAGGTGCTGGTCCCGGCCGACCTGCCGACCATTCACGGCACCGACGAGCGCATCGGTATTCAGGATTACCTGCGCATGATCCGGTTCTACGTCCAGCTGCTGCGCAATACCGCGACGCCCGAGGCCGGCGGGGCCGGGCATGGGTGAATCCTGACGAGTGGCGTTCGCCTGCGGCAGCGTCTAGCATCAAGCGTCCAAGGTCCTGACCCGCAACGGGTTTGGGCCGCTTCCTAGGGGGAATCGTGGCGGCAGACAACCAGGCCGAATGGCGGACTCGCGCCGCGGCGGCAGCCGACCGTTTCAACGACTGGGGTCAGAACCTGCTGGAGCGCCTGCGTGACCTGACGCAACGCGTGCCCGGCCTGCGCCAGCAGGCGCAACCGCAGAACCAGCTCGGACTCGCCATGTCGCCGCAGGGCCTCGCGCTCGCCGGCGTGCTGCGCGCGCCCGGCGCCGCGCCGAGGCTCACGCGCTGCGAGTACTACCCGCTGTCGCGCCAGGCCGACCCGGGCCTGACGCTGCGCACCATCGTGCTGCAGCAGGGCAACGAGAGCGCCGCCAGCTTCCGCCTGGTGCTGAACTCCGACGAATACCAGCTGCACCTGGTCGAATCGCCCGACGTGCCCGACTCCGAACTGCGCGAGGCGGTGCGCTGGCGCATCCGCGACCTGATCGACTTCCCGGTGGACGAGGCGGCGATCGACGTCTTCGACATGCCGCAACAGGCCGGCGCGCGCCGCGAGACCGGCAAGATGATGTGCGTGGTGGTCGCGCGCAACCCGGTGATCGCGCAGAAGGCGGCGATGGTCAACCGCAGCGGCGCCGAGCTCGACGTCATCGACATCACCGACCTCGCCTTGCGCAACGTGCTGGCGCTGACGCCGGCCGATTCCGCCGGCGTCGCCCTGCTGTACGTCGAGGCTTCCTCCAGCCTGATCCTGATCACCGGTGAGTCCACGCTGTACCTGTCGCGCCGCATCTGGATCGGCGCCAACGAGCTGGCCGGCCTGGTCGGGCAGGACCCGCATGGCGACGAATTCAAGCGCGTGGCCGACGCGCTGGCGCTCGAGTTGCTGCGCTCGCTCGAGTACTACGAGACCCACTTCTCGCGACCCGGGGTCGAGGCGCTCTACATCGCGCCGGTCGGCGCCGCCGAGAGCAGGCTCAACGCCTACCTGGCCCAGGCCATCGGCGTCGAGGTCGTCAGCCTCGACCTGAACAAGCTGCTGGACGTCCCCGAGCCGCTGACCAACGAGCAGCAGGCGCGCAGCCTGCTGGCGATCGGCGCGGCGCTGCGCTACGAGCGGGCCACGCTATGAGACAGCAGGTCAATCTGCTGGCGCCGATGTACCGCAAGCAGCGCGCGCTGTTCTCGGCGCGCGTCTCGATCGGCATCTGCCTGCTGGTGGGCGTCGCGCTGACGCTGATCTACTTCGTCACGGTGTGGCGCGGCTCGGTCGTGGCCAACGAGTACAGCCGCCTGGTCGCGACGCGCGACATCGCCACGCGGCGCGTCAACGAGCTCGCCGCGCAGCTGCAGGGCCAGACCGGCGACTCCGCCATCGAGGCCGAGGTGGCCGCGCTGACCCAGGAGCGCGATCGCAAGGCGCAGGCGTTGCACGCGCTGGCGCTGCGCGAAGCCGACAGCACGGTGGGTTTCTCCCCGCAGTTCATCGGCCTGGCGCGCCAGCGACTCAACGGCCTGTGGCTGACCCGGATCGAGCTGTCCGGCGAGCAGCTGGCACTGCAGGGCGTGGCGCTGTCGGAGGAGTTGATCCCGCGCTACCTGCGCCGGCTTGGCGCCGAGAACGTCTTCGCCGGCACGGCCTTCCAGCAGGCGAGTCTCGAGCGCGCCGCCGAAGGCGACCAGCTGCGCTTCGAACTGCGCACCCAGGCGGCAGGAGGCGCGCCGTGACGCTCTGGCTGCGCGACCTGATGGACCGCTTCGACCAGCTGTCGCTGCGCGAGCGCGTCATCGTGCTGATCGCGGCGCTGCTGCTGATCGCGCTGATCTGGGACAGCACGTTCATGGCGCCGCTCGACAAGCAGCGCAAGACGAACCTGCAGCAGATCATCGCGCTCCGCGCCGAGATCGCGGGCCTCGACCAGGGCATCGAAGCGCTGGTGGCACAGGGCGCCGCCGATCCGAAGCAGTCCCGCGACGCCACCGCCGACACCCTGCGCGCAGAGATCAAGGACATCGAGCGCCGCCTCGCCGGCGTGACCTCGGGGCTGATCGCGCCGAAGGAGATGTCGCACGTGCTCGAGCAGGTGCTGGCGCGCGCCAACCGCCTGCGCTTGCACGGCCTGCGCACGCTGCCGCCGGAGGGCGTGGTGGCGCCGGGCAGCGACAGCGCCGGGCAACCCGGGACGGCCGCCAGTTCCGCGCAGATCTACAAGCACGGCGTCGAGATCGAGCTGTCAGGCAGCTACCTGGACACGCTCTATTTCCTGCAGGCGCTCGAGGCGCTGCCGTGGCGCTTCTTCTGGGACCGCATCGAGTACACCGTCGAGGAGTATCCGCGCGGCCGGGTCAAGCTGCGGCTGTACACCCTCGGCCTGGAAGAGGGCTGGATCGGTGTCTGAACGCGCCCGTAAGTTCTCTCTATTGCCGCTGCTGCTGGCCGCCGCGATGCTGGCACCGGCCGCCGCGGCGCAGCAGGGCCTGGGCGACCCGACGCGGCCGACGTCGCTGGACGAGCCCGAGCCGGCGCAGAAGGCGGCGCGGGCCGGGCCGCGCTGGCGCTTACAATCGACGCTGGTGGCCGACAGCCGCCGGCTGGCGGTCATCAATGGCCGCACCGTCGCCCAGGGCGAGCGGATCGACGGGGCGACCGTGCGCGAGGTCCGCCAGGGAAGCGTGACGCTGGAAGTCGAGGGACGGCGCGTGGAGTTGCGGGTGCTGCAAGGCACGCCGGACGTGAAGCGCGACGGGGGCTGAGCCAAGAGGGGAAACGATGGACGACGTCTTCGGGAGAAACGCAAAGCGGGTGTTGCTGGCGCTGGCCACGGCCGTGGCCGTGGGCTGTGCCGCGCAGGCGGAGAAGGACGCGGCTGGCGCCGACGCGCAGCCGGTGCCCAAGGACGTGGCCGACGCGCTGCTGCCGCCGCTGACGGCCAGGCCGGGCCGCGCGGCCGAGACGCGGTTCGACGTCAACGTCCGCGACCTGCCGGCGCAGGCCTTCTTCCTGAGCCTGGTCGAGAACACGCAGTACAACGTCGTGGTGCAGCCCGGCGTCACCGGCGAGATCACGCTGACCATGCGCGACGTCACCGTGCCGCAGGTCATGGAGCACGTGCGCGACGGCTTCGGCTACGACTTCACGCGCAGCGGCAACGCCTACACGGTGTTCGCCGAGACCATGCAGTCGCGCGTGTTCCATGTGAACTACCTCAACGTCAAGCGCACCGGCAAGTCGCGCATCAGCGTCAGCTCCGGCCAGCTTACCGACCGCCCGGCGGCGGGCGCCGGGCAGGCCGAATCGGGCAGCGCCGGCACCATCGCCGCCAGCGGCATCGAAACCGAGTCGGACGCCGACTTCTGGAAGCAGATCGATGCGACGCTGCGCCTGCTGGTGCCCGAGGGCAACGGCCGCAAGCTGATCATCAATGCCGATGCGGGCCTGGTGGTGGCGCGCGCGATGACCTCCGAACTGCGCAACGTGGAGAGCTACCTGCGCACGTTGCAGGCCACGCTGACGCGCCAGGTGATCCTCGAGGCGAAGATCGTGGAGGTTTCGCTCAGCGAGAGCTTCCAGGCCGGCATCAACTGGAGCCTGGTCGGCACCGACAGCAACGGCCACGGCGGCTTCGTCGGCCAGCTCGGCGGGCAGAACGCGCTTGCCGACGGCGTGTCGTCGACCGCCGGCCAGCAGTTCGCGGTCGATCCCGCCACCGGGCAATTCACGCCGATCGGCATCGACCCCAACACCGGGCTGGTCGGCCCGAGCAACCTCAGCACCAGCGCGATCGGCGGCGCGGTGACCGCGATCCTGAACATCGGCGACTTCAACGCCGTGATCGAGATGCTGCAAGGACAGGGCGACGTCAAGGTGCTGTCGAGCCCGCGCGTGGCCACGGTCAACAACCAGAAGGCCATCATCAAGGTCGGCTCGGACGAGTTCTTCGTGACCAAGGTGCAGAGCAACGCCACCGCTTCCGGCGGCGGCGCCGCGACCACCAGCCGCACGGTCGAGTTCACGCCGTTCTTCTCGGGCATCGCGCTCGACGTGACGCCGCAGATCGACGCCGAGGGCATGGTGACCTTGCACGTGCATCCGACCGTCAGCGAGGTGCGCGACGACGTCAAGCAGCTCGAGTTCGGCGCCGGCGAGACCGAGACCTTCCCGCTGGCGCTGTCGAGCGTGCGCGAGGCCGACAGCATCGTGCGCGCGCGCAGTGGCCAGATCGTGGTCATCGGCGGGCTGATGCAGGAGAACAGCCGCGACGACCGTTTCGGCGTGCCGCTGCTCAGCCGCCTGCCGCTGATCGGCTTCCTGTTCCGCCAGACGCGCACGGCCAGCACCAAGAGCGAGCTCGTCATCCTGCTCAAGCCGATCGTGGTCGAGAGCGACGAGCAGTGGGCCGAGGAAGTGCGCCGGCGCGAGCTGCGCGTCGAGGAACTGAAGGACGACCAGCGCCGCTGGTGGAACTGACGCGTTTTTGCACATGTACGAAGCGCACTTCGGGTTTCGGCACGCGCCGTTCGGGCTGACACCCGACACCCGCTTCTATTTTTCCGAGGGCTCGCACCAGGAGGCGCTGAACACGTTGCTGGTGGCCTTGCGTTCGGGCGAGGGCTTCCTCAAGGTCACCGGCGAGATCGGCCTGGGCAAGACGCTGCTGTGCCGCCAGCTGCTCAACGCGCTCGGCCCCGAGTTCGTCACGGCCTACGTGCCCAATCCGGCGGTGACGCCGCGCGCGCTGTTCCAGACCGTCGCCGACGAGCTGGGCTGCGCGAGCGAGGGCCACCGTCCCGACGAGCTGCTGAAGTCGATCAACCAGCGGCTGCTCGACAACGCCGCGCGCGGGCGCCGCACCGTGCTGGTGGTGGACGAGGCGCAGGCACTGACCGACCACACGCTCGAGGCGATCCGCTTGCTGACCAATCTGGAGACCGAGACTTATAAATTGTTGCAGGTCGTGCTGTTCGGGCAGCCCGAACTCGAGGAGCGCCTGGCGCGCCCCGAGTTGCGCCAGCTGCGCCAGCGCATCACCTTCTCCTACCGCCTGCAACCGTTGTCGCGCGAGCAGCTCAAGGCCTACGTGCGCCACCGCCTCGAG
>JANNLM010000006.1:0-5506 GCA_031396825.1 Gammaproteobacteria bacterium
TGCATCGTGTTCATCGACGAAATCGACGCGGTCGGCCGCCATCGCGGCGCCGGCCTCGGCGGCGGCCACGACGAGCGCGAGCAGACGCTCAACCAGTTGCTGGTCGAGATGGACGGCTTCGAGGGCAACGAGGGCGTCATCGTCATCGCCGCCACCAACCGGCCCGACGTGCTCGACCCGGCGCTGCTGCGCCCGGGCCGCTTCGACCGCCAGGTCGTGGTGCCGCTGCCCGACATCCGGGGCCGCGAGCAGATCCTCAAGGTGCACATGCGCGCCGTGCCGCTGGCCGACAGCGTCAAGGCGTCGGTGATCGCGCGCGGCACGCCGGGATTCTCCGGCGCCGACCTGGCCAATCTGGTCAACGAGGCCGCGCTGTTCGCGGCGCGGAGCAACAAGCGCCTGGTGGACCAGGACGATTTCGAGAGGGCCAAGGACAAGATCATGATGGGCGTCGAGCGCCGCTCGATGGTCATGAGCGAGGAAGAGAAGCGCAACACGGCGTATCACGAAGCCGGCCACGTCATCGTCGGCTTCAACATGGAAGAGCACGACCCGGTGCACAAGGTCACCATCATTCCGCGCGGCCGCGCGCTCGGCGTGACCTTCTACCTGCCCGAGGAAGACCGCTACAGCACCAGCAAGCGACGCCTGAACTGCCTCATCGCCACGCTGTTCGGCGGGCGCATTGCCGAGGAACTGATCTTCGGGCCGGAGGCCGTGACGACCGGCGCCGCGAACGACATCGAACGCGCGACCGAGATCGCGCGCAACATGGTGACCAAGTGGGGCCTGTCGGACAAACTCGGTCCGCTGACCTACGCGGAGGACGAGGGCGAGGTGTTCCTCGGCCGCAGCGTGACGCAGCACAAGAGCGTGTCCGACGGCACGGCGCACGCCATCGACAGCGAGATTCGCACCATCATCGACTCGAATTACGCGCGCGCCAAGGCCATTCTCGTGAAGCACTTGCCGACGCTGCACGCGATGGCGGATGCGCTGATCAAGTACGAAACGCTCGACGGTGTTCAGATCAAGCGCATGATGAATGGCGAGCCGCCGGGCGAGCCCGAGAGCGGGCCGGCCACGCCGCCGCCGCCGCCAGTGAAGGGCGCCGGCACCGCGCCGACGCCGCCGCCCGTGGCCAAGCCGGGTGCCGTGTCTGGCTAACCGCCTGCAACTCAGCCTTAGATCCCGCACGCTGGACCTGAGCACGCCCGTCGTCATGGGCGTGCTGAACGTAACGCCCGATTCCTTTTCCGACGGCGGCCAGTTCGCTGATCCCGCCGCTGCGCTGGCCCGCGCGCGCGTGATGGTGGAGGAGGGCGCGGCCATCATCGACGTCGGCGGCGAGTCGACGCGGCCCGGCGCACCGCCGGTGCCAGAGCAGCAAGAGCTCGATCGCGTGCTGCCGGTGATTGAGCGGATCAGGCGCGAGCTGGGCTGCGCGATTTCGGTGGACACGATGAAGCCGGCCGTCATGCGCGCGGCTTGCGCCGCCGGCGCCGAGCTGATCAACGACGTCATGGCGTTGCGCGCGCCGGGTGCGCTGGAGGCGACGCGCGACACGGGCGCCGCCGTCTGCCTGATGCACATGCAGGGTGAGCCGCGCACCATGCAGCAGGCGCCGGTTTACGCCGACGTGGTCGAGGACGTCTGCGCCTTCCTGCGCGAGCGCGCCGCGGCCTGCGTGGCGGCCGGCATTCCACGCGAGCGCATCGCGGTCGATCCCGGCTTCGGCTTCGGCAAGACGCTGAACCACAACCTCGCGCTGCTGGCCGGCATCGACGTCATCGCGGACCTGGGGCTGCCGGTGCTGGTCGGGGTCTCGCGCAAATCAATGTTCGGGACCCTGCTGGAGCGGCCAGCCGACCAACGCGTGGCCGGTGGTTTGGCGGCGGCGGCACTGGCGGTCTGGCAGGGCGCCCGCATCGTCCGCACCCACGACGTGCGTGCGACAATGGATGCCCTGAAGGTCACCGCCGCGGTCGAGGCCGCGCGATCAGAATGACCCGAAAATATTTTGGAACCGATGGCGTGCGCGGACGGGTCGGCCAGCCACCGATGACGCCCGATTTCGTGCTCAAGCTCGGCTGGGCCGCGGGCCGCGCGCTGGCGCAGTCGTCCGAGCATCCCATGGTCATCATCGGCAAGGACACGCGCCTGTCGGGCTACCTGTTCGAGTCGGCACTGGAGGCGGGGTTCGCCGCGGCCGGCGTCTCGGTCAGCATGGTGGGCCCGCTGCCGACGCCGGCGGTCGCCTATCTCGCGCGCACCTTCCGCGCCAGCTGCGGCGTGGTCATCAGCGCCTCGCACAATCCGTATCACGACAACGGCGTGAAATTCTTCTCGGCTGACGGCCGCAAGCTGCCGGACGAGGTCGAGGCGCAGATCGAGCAGCTGCTCGAGCAACCGCTCGAGACGGTCGCCCCGGACGCGGTCGGGCGCGCCAGCCGCATCGACGACGCGCCCGGGCGCTACATCGAGTTCTGCAAGCGCGCGTTCCCGCTCAACGCCTCGCTCGACGGCGTGAAGATCGTCGTGGACTGCGCCAACGGGGCGGCTTACAAGGTCGCGCCGCCGGTGTTCCGCGAGCTCGGGGCGACCGTGCACGCCATCGGCGTCCATCCCGACGGCCTCAACATCAATGCCGAGTGCGGCTCGACCCATCTCGAGGCCTTGCGCGCCGAGGTCATCAAGCGCAAGGCCGACGTCGGCATCGCGCTGGACGGTGACGGTGACCGCTGCCTGATGGTCGATCGCCACGGGCGAGCCGTGGACGGTGACCAGCTGCTCTACGTCATCGCGCGCTCGCGCCACGACACGCACAAGCTGCAGGGCCCCGTGGTCGGCACGTTGATGAGCAACCTGGGCCTGGAGCTGGCGCTGCAGCGCCTCGGCGTCGCCTTCGAGCGCGCCGCGGTCGGCGACCGCTACGTGCTGGAGAAGCTCGAGGAAGCGGGCGGGCTGATCGGCGGCGAATCCTCCGGCCACATCATCTGCCTGGACCGCACCACGACCGGCGACGGCATCGTGTCGGCGCTGCAGGTGCTGGCCGAGATGGTTCGCGCGCACCAGTCGCTGGACGAGTTGGTCGCGCCGGTGCAGAAATTCCCGCAGGTGCTGATCAACGTGCCGGTGAAGGGGCGGGCGCGCGCGGTGGTCGAGGCCGCCGCGGTGCAGTCGGCGGTGCAGGCCGGCGAGCGTCGCCTCGACGGGCGCGGGCGCATCCTGCTGCGGCCCTCGGGCACCGAACCGCTGGTGCGCGTCATGGTCGAGTCGCAGGACGAGCGCGAGTCGCGCGAGACCGCGGAGTCCATCGCGGCCGAAGTCCGCGCCGCTGCGCACTGAAGTCTCACCGGAAAGGAGCGCGTGATGCGCCGATCCCTCGTCGCGGGCAACTGGAAGATGAACGGCAGCCGTCCGGCCAACGCCGCGCTGCTCGAGAAAATTGCGTCCGGCCTGGCGCGTTGCCCGGACGTCGAAGTGCTGGTGTGCCCGCCGGCCGTGTACCTGGAGTCGGTGGGGCAGGCGCTGAAAGGCGCCCCGATCAAGCTGGGCGCGCAGAACCTGAGCGAGCAGGAGAAGCCCGGCGCGTTCACCGGCGAGATCCACGGCGCCATGCTCAAGGAGCTGGCGTGCCAGTACGTCATCGTCGGCCACTCCGAGCGCCGCGCGCTCTACGGCGAGTCCGACGCGGTCGTGGCGCACAAGTTCAAGGTCGCGCAGGCGCTGGGCCTCACGCCGATCCTGTGCGTGGGCGAAACGCTGGCGCAGCGGGAGGCCAACCAGACCGAGGCGGTGCTCGCGCGCCAGCTCGACGCGGTGTTGCAGCTGTGCGGCGTCGCCAGCCTGGCGCGGGCCGTGGTCGCCTACGAGCCGGTCTGGGCCATCGGCACCGGGCGCACGGCCACGCCCCAGCAAGCCCAGGACGCGCACGCTTTTTTGCGCGCCCAGGTGGCGTCACGTGATGCTAGAATCGCCGCCGCTTTGCGGGTCCTGTACGGCGGCAGCGTCAATGCCGGCAATGCGGCGGCACTGTTCGCCGGCGCGGATGTCGACGGCGGGTTGATCGGCGGGGCTTCGCTGAAAGCCGATGAATTCCTCGCGATCTGCGCTGCCGCGCAGGCGCGGTTCACTCAATCTTGAAGGTGCGTTTCTCGTCATGCATACGGTTCTCGTGGTCATCCAGGTGCTCGCAGCCATCGCGCTGATCGGGCTGGTGCTGTTGCAGCACGGCAAGGGCGCCGACGCCGGCGCGGCCTTCGGCAGCGGCGCCTCCGGCACCGTGTTCGGCTCGCGCGGCTCGGCCAACTTCCTGAGCCGGGCGACGGCGGTCTGCGCGGCCGTGTTCTTCATCGCCAGCCTGTCGCTGGCTTATGTGGTCCAGGTCCGCAAGGCGCCGGACAGCATCACGGACACCGCGGCGCCCGCCCAGCAGGACGCGGTGCCGGCGGTGCCGTCCGAGCAGCCGGCCGCGACCGACGGGCAGCCGGAGACCCCGAAGGTCCCCGAGTAGGTTTTCGACGGCTCGCCGCAGGCGGGCCGCAGGTTTCAAGCCCACGTGGCGGAATTGGTAGACGCACTACCTTGAGGTGGTAGCGGCGAAAGTCGTGGGGGTTCGAGTCCCTCCGTGGGCACCAATGCAGCAAAAGCAGCCGCGGCGACGTAACGCCCGGTTTCTACAACGATTCCCTGCTGGCGAGGGTCAGCTCCTGACCCGCGAAATCGCTTGCCGCAGGCGGCCCGACCCACTATCATGCGCGCCCCGGTGCGGGGTGGAGCAGTCTGGCAGCTCGTCGGGCTCATAACCCGAAGGTCGCAGGTTCGAATCCTGCCCCCGCTACCAAGAACAAACTGGTGTGGAACAACCAGGGCCTTTCGGGGCCCTTTTTTGTTCCCGCAAGGTGGCGAAAGCGGCATGGCATCGGTACAGGACAAGTTGCAGGCGTTGATCGAGCCCCTGGCGGAATCCATGGGCTATGAGCTTGTTTTGCTTGAATTTAGCCCCCATAAGGGGTCGGCAATGGTGCGCCTGTTCATCGACGCGCCGGCGGGCATCACGCTCGGCGACTGCGAGCGGGTGAGCCGCGAGGTGGAAGGCGTGCTGGATGTGGAGGATCCCATCCCGCAGAACTACCGCCTCGAGGTGTCCTCGCCCGGGCTGGACCGGCCACTGGTGAAGCCGGCGCATTACGAGCGGTTCGCCGGGCAGGTGGCGAAGGTGCAGTTGATCGCGCCGAAGGCCGGCCGGCGCAAGTTTCAGGGCGTGTTGAAGGGCTTGAAGGATGGCGAGGTCGTGCTGGAGACGCCGGAAGGCACGGTGATGCTGAAGTTGGACGAGATCGAGCGTGCGCGTCTCGTCCCGGACTATGAAATGGAGCTGAGCGGATCGTGAACAAGAACATTCTGCTGATGGTCGACGTCGTCTCGAACGAGAAGGGCGTCGAGAAGGAAATCATCTTCCAGGCGCTGGAAGCCGCGCTCGCGTCCGCCACCAAGAAGAAGC
>JANNLM010000049.1:0-4013 GCA_031396825.1 Gammaproteobacteria bacterium
TCGGGCTTGAGGAAGCCGAGGCTGAGGTCGAGCAGCCGGCGCCAGTAGATGACGACGACGGCCAGGATCGCGCCGGCCTGGATGGCGATGTTGAAAAGGTCGGAACGCCGGCCCAGCCAGTGCTCGGCGATCAGCAGGTGCCCGGTGCTCGAAATCGGCAGGAATTCGGTGATGCCCTCGACGATGCCGAGGACGATCGCTTCGATGAAGTCTTCCACGCTTTCCTTCGTCATGCCCGCGAAGGCGGGCATCCAGTTAAGCTTCTCACATGAATCAGGAAAACGGTGTCGTCCTTGTCACCGGCGCCGCCAAGCGCGTCGGCGCCGCCATCGCGCGGGCGCTGCACGCCTCCGGCTGGAACGTGGTCATCCACTACCGCGCCTCGGGCGGCGATGCCCGCGCGCTGGAGAAGGAGCTCAGCCGCGATCGTGCGGATTCGGCCGCGAGCTTGCGCGCCAACCTGCTCGACCTGCGCGCGGTGGACAAGCTCGCCGCCGAGGCGCACGCCCGCTGGGGCCGGCTCGATGGGCTGGTCAACAACGCCTCGAGCTACTACAAGACGCCGCTGGCCGAGCTGACCGAGGAGCAGTACGAGGACCTCACCGGCAGCAACCTGAAGGCGCCGCTGTTCCTGACGCGCGCCTGCGCGAAGCTGATGAAGCAGGGCGCTGTCGTGAACATCGCCGATATCCACGCGGCGCGGCCGATGAAGCACTACGCGGTGTATTGCGCCGCCAAAGCGGGCCTGGTCTCGCTGACCGAGTCGCTGGCGCGCGAGCTGGCGCCGCGCATCCGCGTCAACGCCGTGGCGCCGGGCCACGTGCTGTGGGCCGAGCCGAGCACCATGACCGCCGCGCAGCGCGAGGCCGAGATCGCGCGCGTGCCGCTGCAGCGGCTGGCTCAGCCCGAGGAGATCGGCCTGGCCTGCGCGTTCCTGCTGTCGCCGGCCGCGGGCTACATCACCGGCGCCACGCTGCCGGTGGACGGCGGCTTGCGCCTGGCTTAAGGGGCGTCGAGCACGCGCAGCAGCTCGTCGCCGAAGTAGCCGGCGGGAATCGAGCCCTGCTTCATGTACTCGACGTGGAAGCGCTTGGCGGAAAACCGCTCGCCGAGGCGCTGTTGCGCGGTGGCGCGCAACTCGCGGATCGCGTCCTTGCCGAGCCGGTAGGTGATCGCCTGCGTCGGCCACTTCGAGTAGCGGAAGATCGCGCGCCACGAGGAGTCGCAGCTGGCGCGCTTGGCCGCGTTCTTCCTCAGCAACGCCGCGTCGCGGCACGAGCCGGGCTGGAAATCCACGACCTGCGAAAACAGGTCGACCGCCTGGTCGAAGGTCATGCGCCCCGTGTGCAGGCCGGTGTCGACGCGCACGCGCAAATCGCGATAGAGCTGGCCCTGCAGCTGGTACAGGCGCTCCTCGGGCTTGTAGAAACCGAGCGGCGCGTTGGGCTGGGGCTCGCCCATCAGCGCCTCCGAGTACAGCGCCCAGCCCTCGCTGGCCAGCGAGTCCTGCCACATCGACGAGGAATCCTCGACCGCGCCCGGCGTCACCCAGCGCACCAGCGAGATCTGCTCGCGGTGCTCCGACATGACCTTGTAGTACCAGTCGTGGCCCGGGAAGCCCTCGTGCGCGGCGAGGTCGGCCACCGCGTAGCGATTGTGCTGCGCCAGCTTGGCGGGGTCGCCGCCCGCCGTGGTGAGGTAAAAGCGGCCGACGCCGGTGGCCTTGAACGGCGGCGCGGGGTAGTAGGCCGCGCCGTCGATCGAGGCGCGCAGCGGCGGCGGCGTCTCGGTGACCTCGAGGCGGTATTCCGCCGGCACGTCGAACAAGGCGGTGCGTCGCGCGTAGTCCACCATGCGCTCGCCGGCCTCGCGGTACCACCGGAGGGTCTCTTCGTCCGACTTCGGCGCCTCGCGGTCGAGCACGTCCATGACCGCGCGCACGACGGGGCCCCGCACGCGGATGCCGCGCGCCGTGGCGATCTGCTGCGCCAGCGCCGTCATCTCGGCCTGGGTGCGCTCGACGACGGGCCAGGCCTGTTCGTGGAGCTGCGCGGCAGTGGTGTCGAGCCGCAGGTTGTTCTTTACCGCCCAGTCGTACTCGGCCTGGCCGAAGGCGTAGCGGTCGCCGCGGAACGGTGCCTTGACGTAGTGCTCATCGTTGCGCTTTTCGTCGGCCACGAACGTGGCGCGCATGAACCCGCTGAACTCGCGGTACGCCTCGGCCGCCTCGGCCGAGGCCCGCGCGATCCCGGCGACGAGCGCGGCGTTGCCGATGCGCTCGCGCGCGAGGCCGGGCAGCGTGGTGGCGAAGTATTCGGCGTTGGCGTCCGCGCCCTGCACGCCGTGCGCGCGGATCATGCGCCAGTCGGCGGTGTTGTTGGCCGCGATACCGGCGCGGACCTGTTCCTGCGCCGTGCGCAGGAACGGGCGCACCTGGGCCAGGCGCTCGACCACGCGGCGCCACTCGTCCTCGGTGCCCCAGCGGTCCGGGCCGACCTGGCTCATGCCCTGCAGCTGCCAGTCCACGCCGCGGAACGGCTCGTCCACGTAGGTATCGATCGCGCGCTGGGCGTACTTGCGCGCGTGCTGGTGCAGCAGGAACTCGATCTGCGACAGCGCGACGTCGCGGTCGATGCGGCGCGCCGGCGACAGCCGGGTCGCGTCGAACGCCTTCAGGCGATCGCGGAAGCCCGTCAGCATGCGGTCTTCGGCCTCGATCGCGCCGGGCGACCAGTCGCGCAACTGGCCGTCCACGGCCGCCAGCGACGGATCGATGGCCGCGCCGCCGAGGTAGGTCGCGACCACCGGATAGCGCGCCAGCGAGGCGACGATGTACTCGCGTTCGAGCTGCGCGAAGCTTGCCCCCGAATGCTGTAGTCGGGGGCCCGCGTCGTCCGGGGGCGCGCGGGTCGCGGCGCCGGAGCAGGCGACGATGGCGGGAATGAACAGCGACAGCGTGAGGGAGCGGAGGGTCATGCCCCCATCTTAATTCAGGTCTTCTCGGCCACGATCTCGAACAGCATCGGCGTGGTCATGCGGGTGACGCCGTCGCGCTCGGCCTCGCGCAGTTCGGCATGCAGGCGCTCGACCCACGCGGCGTCCACCCGCCCCAGCTCCACCAGCCGGTGCGGGCCGGTCTCGATGTAAGCCGCGAGCCAGCGCCACAGCGGATCGGCCGGCGACACGGTCCAGACGATGGGCTCCACGTGCCGCACCTTGAAGCCCTGCGCATGCAAAAGTGCCGGCAACTCCCGCGCCACGTCCGGCTCGCTGCCGCTGTCGCGCCATGAGCCCATCACGTGCCCGATGAACTCCTCGTGCAGCGGCCGGCGCGGCGCCATGCGCCAGCTGCGATAGTCGGCGTACTCGTGGAACAGCGCGATGCCGCCGGGACGCAGCGCGGCGGCGACGTTGGCGACGAGCCTGGCCGGCGAGGGCACGAAGGAGCCGACCCAGCGGCACCAGCTCGCATCCATGTCCCTGGCCGGCAGCGGCTGCATGACGTCGCCCTCGACGTAGCGCACCTGGGCGAGTCCGCGCGCCTTGCACTGCGCCGCACCGTGCGCCATGAAGCGCGCCGAGCGCTCGACCGCGACCACTTCGCCCTGCGGGCCGACCCGCGCGGCGAGGTCCACCGTGGCGTAACCGGGTCCGGCGCCGACGTCGACGATGCGCATGCCGGCCGCAAAGCCGGCGCGGTCCCACGCCGCGAGCATGCGCGGCCGCCACAGCTCGTGCTGCAGGCCGAGCCGGGCGATCTCCTCGTCGTGCGTGCCGAGGACGTAGTCCCGATCGGCCGCCGCGTTCACCCGTGCTTGAGCCAGGCCCACTGCGCGGTGGGCTCGGGCGCGCGCATGTCCATCTGCCGCTGGCCCTGCTCGAGCGTGAGCAGCGCCTGCTTGCGCCACAGGCCGCCGCCGTAGCCGCCGAGCTTGCCGTCCTTGTTGACCACGCGATGGCACGGGATCACCACGCAGATGCGGTTCAGGCCGTTGGTCTGGCCGACCGCGCGC
>JANNLM010000092.1:0-42370 GCA_031396825.1 Gammaproteobacteria bacterium
GCGCAGGCGCCGAGCCGCTGCTCGTGGCGGAACCAGCGCAGCCGGCCCGCGGCGGCCCACTGCTCGAGGCGGGCCGGCGTGTCGTCGTCGGAAGCGTCGTCCACCACGATGATCTCGAACGCCACGCCCCGCTGCGCCCACACCGACTCGAGCGCGCGCGCCAGCAGGCCCGCGCGATTGCGCGTGGCGATGTAGACGCTGACCACGGGCGCGGCACTCACCACGTGCGCGACACCCCGAGCCGCAGCAGCGCGCGCATGAGCGCGTAGGTCAGCATGCGCTTGGGCGCCAGCAGCCACTCCCATTGCAGCGGCGACAGCAGGCTGCGGCCCAGGCGCGACTGGAAAAATTCGGTGTCCGGGCGGCTGCCCGGGGCGAGGCGCTGGGCCTGGCGCGCGATCGCGCTCCAGTAGCGCGGCGCGAGGAACAGCGCGCTGTGCACGCCGTCCCACAGGCCCGAGGCCGCGGCCGCCCGGCGCTCATCATTCAGGCGCCCCTGCGCTTCCAGCACCTCGACCAGGCGCAGGATGCCCTCGGTCGCCATCTGCTTGGCGCGATGCAGGCTGGCGCCGATGGTGGTGCGCTGCCCGGTATGGCGGCGCCAGCCACCGGCCGGCGCTTCGGCCTTGGTCCAGCGGACATCGCGCACGCCGCACAACTGCTGCATCCAGGCCACGTCCTGCGCGTACGGCAGCGATTCGTCCCAGCGCGCGGCGGTGGCGAACCGGCGGCGGAACAGGTGGGCGGTGACTTGCAGCACGCGCCGGCCCGACATCACCGCGCACACGAAGTCGCCGCCGTCGGGCTGCGCGGCGCGCCGGAACGGCGTGCCGTCCTCGTGCAGCAGGTCGATCGGCGACGACACCACGTCCGCATTGGTGGCGCGGATCAGCGCGAGCTGCTCGCGCGCGCCCTCGGCGTACAGCACGTCGTCGTCGTCGAGGAAGCGCAGGTACTCGCCACGCGCCAGCGCCATGCCGTGGTTGCGCGCCGCGCAACCGTGCGCGGTGGCGATCGGCTCGACCCGCACGCGCGCATCGCCCGCGTACGGCGACAGCACCCTGCGCCAGGATTCGTCGCGGCCGTTGGGCACGACGATCACTTCGGCATCCGTGCCGTGCGCGGCCAGCGCGCTGTCGAGAGCGCTCGCCAGGAATTGCGGCCGGCCGTGCGTCGGCACGACGATGCTCAGCAGCGGCGTGTTCATGCGCCGCGCGGCCGCAGCCCGGCCACGCCGAGCAGGGTCAGCGCCCAGTCGCGATTGAAGGCGTAGCTCAGGCCGGCATAGGCCGCGCCACCGATGGCGCCGCCGAGCGCCAGCCGCAGCAGCGCACCGTCGAAGCCGAGCGTGGCGAGCCAGGCCGCGGCTCCTGCGGCCAGCGCCAGCGCCAGCGGCAGCGCCGGCTGCACCAGGAAGTCCGCGAGCGTGGCGCCACAGGCCGGCCGCACCAGCCAGAACCACGCCGGCAGGAAGATCACCAGTTGCAGGCCAAGCATGGCCAGCGCCAGCGCCGGCAGGCCGCCGGCCTGGATGGCGATCGCGTACGCCGGCGGAAACACCAGCAGCTGGGCGAGGTTCCACGCCAGCGCGCGCCGCGCCATGCCGACCGCGTACAGCAGGCTGCCGATCGGTTGCCCGACCGAGCGCACCAGGCCCCACAGCGCCAGGACGCGCAGGAACGTCGCGGCCCCGTGCCACTGCGCGCCGTACAACACCGCGACGATCTCCTCGGCGAACAGCGCCATCGCGACGAACACCGGGAAGTTGACCGAGGCCGTCATGCGCAGCGTGCGCAGGTAGATGCCCTGCAGGCGCGCCGGATCGTCCTTGACCTGCGCCATCACCGGGAAACCGACGCGCGTCATGACCTGGTTGATGATCATGCCGGTGCGCAGGCACAGGTCGCGCGGCACCGCGAACAGGCCCATCGCGCGCGGCCCCAGCAGCAGGCCACCGACGAAGACGTCGGCCTGGCGGTTCAGCACGTTGGCGAAGTTCTCGCCCACCATGTAGCGGCCGTAACGCAGGTGGCCGGCGATTTCCGCCGGGCGCCACGCGAGCAGCGGCCGGAGGCCGGCCGAGAGCAGCAGCCAGGCCAGCAGGCTGTTGGCGGCGGCGGTCGCCAGCGCGCCCGCCACCAGCGCGAACACGCCGGCCCCGGCCCGCGCGGAGGCCACCGCGACGACGAAACCTGCGACCGCGGCCGCCATCTCGCAGCGCGCCACGCGGTCGAAGCGCAGCTCCTTCTCGGCCAGCACGCGGAACTGCTGGCCGAGCGCGGTCAGCGGGAACACCAGCGCCGCCAGCTGCAGCACCGGCACCAGCGCGGGCGACTGGTACAGCGCGCCGAGCAGCGGCGCGAGCGCGATGAACGCGAGCCCGAGCGCGACGCCGAGCCCGAGGTTGAGCCAGTACAGCGTGGCCAGGGCCTCGCGCGACGGCAGGTCGAAATGGACCAGCGCGCGGCTCAAGCCGAAATCGGCGACGAGCGCCACGATCGCGATCAGCGCGGCGGCGACCGCCATTACGCCGAAGTCGGCCGGCGCCAGCAGGCGCGCCAGCACCATGACCTGCGCGATCTGCAGCAGGAACGAGATCGCGGTCGAGGCGGCGGTCCAGCGTCCGGCCGACAGCGCCGCCTGCTTCAGGCTCATGCGGGCTTGCGCGCGACCACGAAGTAGCCGGCGGTTTCGCGCTCCTCGGGCCACACCTTGTCGAGCAGCGGCGCCAGCACCTGGCCCAGCCACCAGAACGGGATCAGCAGCAGGCGCACCAACGCGCGCAGCGGCCGTGGCCCGCGGATCAGGCGCGCGGTCTGGTAGTTCAGCTTGAGCACCCACATCGACCAGAATCCCGAGGTCGGCTGGATGACGACGCGCTCGAAGCCGGCCTTGCCAAGCAGGTGCGCGAGCCCGAAGCGCGTGAAGCGGTAGAAATCCCACGGCTCCTCGTGCACCCACCACTGGAACGGCACCGACAGCAGCAGCACGCCGCCCGGCGCCAGCACACGGTGGGCCTCGGCCAGCATCATCGCTGGCTCGGGCAGGTGCTCGAGCACCTCGAAGGCGACCACGCCGTCGGCCGCGCCGGCGCGCAGCGGCAGCGGCCGCGACACGTCGGCGGCGACGTCGGCCTGCAGGCCGTGCAGCGTCTTGTTCCAGTCCACGCCGACGTAGCGCGCGGCGTGCGCCAGGATGTCGGCCTCGTACGGCCGCGTGCCGCAGCCGAGGTCCACCACCGTGCCGCGCAACTCGGGCAGGTGTTCGCGGACCTTGTCGTTGACCAGCTTCTTGATCAGCCAGTTGTGCGCGAAACGGTTCTCGGGATGCATGCCTCAGTTCCCCGGGCGCCGCGCGTAGAAGAAAAAATCGGCGAAGGATGTGGTGAGCGGATCGCCGTTGTACGGATACTGGTTCGGCACGTGCCGCGCCAGCTGCCATTGCGGGGCGTGCTGCGCCACCCACGGCGTGAAGCGGCGGTGGCGCAGGTGCGGGGCGCTGTGGTCGCGGTTGTCGTCGGTGTCGGAGGAGTAGATCGCCACGAAGCGCGTGCCGGCGCCGAACAGCCGGCGCAGGTAGTCCTCGAACACCGCGTCCTCGACCAGGTGGTAGATCACGTCGAGCGACACCGCCAGCTCGGCCTGCTCGCCGCGGTACTCGTCGAGGCGCAGGAAACGTTTGCTGGCGTCCTGCGCGAAGGCCTTGCGGCAGGCGCGGATGGCGACCGGGCTGATGTCGAGCCCGAGGTAGCGCGGGTACTGCGCCAGGCGCAGCTGGTTGCCGTCGCCACAGCCGAACTCGATCACGTCGCGGATCGCCTGCTCGCGCACCCAGGCATTGAGCACCTCGGCCTTGAACTCGGCGAAGCGGCCGTAGGAGCCGGCGCCGGAATCCTGCCCGCGCGCGTAGCGCTGCCGCCAGTACGCGGCCGAGTCCTCGAAGCCGTCACGGCCGCGGCGCAGGGTCAGGCGCTGCCACCAGCGGTACAGCGCGTCGAAGTCCATGGCTCAGCCTGCCAGCGCGTCGTACAGGACTTCGAGGCGCGCGGTGTGGTGGTGCAGGTCGAAGCGCTCGCGCACGAAGACCGCGGCCGCCGCGGCCATGCGCTGCAGCCGCGCGGTGTCGGGCAGCAGCTGTGCCAGGTGCCGCGCCAGCGCGGCGCGGTCGCCCTCGGCGAACGCGTGACCGGTCTCGCCCTCGACCAGGCCCTCGCGCGCGCCGCCGCGCGCCGAGGTCACCACCGGCACGCCGCAGGCCTGCGCCTCGAGCAGCACCAGCCCGAAGCCTTCGGCATCGCCGTTGGCCGCGGTCACGCTCGGCAGGCAGAACAGCCGCGCCTGCGCGAGCTCGGCGCGCAGCTGCTCCGGAGTCAGGCGCCCGGCAAAGGTCGCCGGCACGCCGAGCGACTGCGCCAGCGCCTCGAGCGGCGCGCGCAGCGGGCCGTCGCCGGCGATGACGAGCTCGGCTTCCGGCACGGCGCGGCGCAACTCGGCAAACGCGTGCAGCAAGTGCGCGACGCCCTTCTTCTCGACCAGGCGGCCGGCGAACAGCACGCGCGCCGCGCGCGCGGCCATCGGCGCCCCGCCTGGCTGGAACTTCGCCGTGTCCACGCCGATGTAGCCGACCTCGACCTTGTCCGCCGGCAGGCCGTACTCGATGGCGCGCTCGCGCACCGCCTGCGACACCGCGCAGAAGCGCACGCCCGGCTCGCGCGCCAGCGCGCGCAGCCGCCGCGGGTAGCTGCGCCGCAGCGGGCCGCCGCCACCGGCTTCCCACCATTCCGGCGCAACGGTGATGTCGTAGCCGTGCAGGGTCACCAGCATCGGCAGGTTGAGCGCGCGCGCGAGCGGCCACAGGTCGACCGCATTGGTGCCGAAGTGAACGTGCATCAGCCGCGCGTTGATCGCCCGCAGCACCAGCAGCGAGCGCGGATACGGCAACTGCAGCCAGCGGCACACGCGGCGCCCGAAGGCGTGCGCCGCGCCGGGCGGCAGCAGCAGGCGCACGTCGAGATCATCCAGCGGCAGCCCGTCGGCGAGGCGCCGCTCGCCGGCCAGCACCGGGCGCCAGCGCTTGAGCGCGCGCGCCTGCTCGGCGATGAAGGTTTCCGAGTACGGCAGCAGGCTGCTGCTGCACAGCACGACCGTATCCATCGGCGCGCTCAGGCGTGGCACACGGGCACGATGTCGGCATGGCGCTCTCCGGGCATCGGCGTGCGCCACGGCGAGGCGGCGTTGGGATAGCCCGTGCGGTCTTCGTACACGTACAGCTGGTGCTGCGCGGGAAAGTCGCCGGACTCGTGCAGTTCGACGCGCGCGAAGTGCGGCGTGTAGCGTTCGTAGTAATCCGGCCCCGGCGCGCGCACGTGCAGCGTCTCCTGCGGATTGGCTTGCGGGTATTCGACGGTGGCCGCGCACACCACCGGCACCGGCAGGATCGCCAGCCCGCCCGGGGCCAGCACGCGGCGGATCTCGGCGATGGCGCGGCGGTCGTCGCGGATGTGCTCGAGCACGTGCGAGGCGTAGACGACGTCCCACGACCCGTCGGCGAACGGCAATGCCTGCAGGTCGACTTTGTGGTCCACCCCGGCCATGTCGAGGTCGGCGGTCTCGTAGGTGCCGAACATGCGCGAGAACAACCCGGTGAACAGCGCCTCGGGTGCGACGTGCAGCATGCGCATCGACTGCGTCGGCAGGCCGGCCAGCACCTTGCGCGCGACCAGGTGCTGCAGGCGGTGTCGCTCGATCGCGCCGCAGGACGGGCACTTGGCGTGGCGGCGCCGGCCGGTGGCGGGCTGCAGCGCGCGGAACGGCCCGTGGTAATCGCAGACCGGGCAGCGGAACCAGTCCCGGTAGAAGTGCAGGGCCTTGAACACCGAAGTGCGCAAGGCCTGCCGGGCACTGGGATTGAGCGGTGGCATGGGGCGGAACCGCCTGAACTTGGGCCCGTAAAGGGCTTATTGGACTGGGAAAAACGAGTAAGATAAGTATACGGTCCGTAAGGGGGTTAGCTGTGGCGACCAATCCGGCATCGATGGGGGGAATGACGGGCCTGGGTGGCCTGGCGCGCAGGCTGGTAGCCGACGGCGTCCTGGCCGAGGACAAGGCCAAGGAAGCGCAGGTCAAGGCCCAGAAAGCCGGCATCTCGATCGTCAGCCAGATCGTCGACGACAAGCTGGCGCCGGCCGCGAAAATCGCGCAATCCGCCAGCAACGCCTTCGGCGTGCCGATGCTGGACCTCGGCGCGGTCGATTTCGAGGCCGAAACCGTCAAGCTGGTCACCGAAAAACTGATGCGCCAGCACCGCGTGCTGCCGCTGTTCAAGCGCGGCAAGCGCCTGTACGTCGCCATCGCCGACCCGACCAACCTGCCGGCGCTGGACGCGATCAAGTTCGCCACCAACCTCGCGACCGAGGCGATCGTCGTCGAGGAAGACAAGCTGCTAAAGCAGATCGACGTGGCGCTGTCGGCGCAGCAGTCGTCGAGCATGAACGTCGACGACACCGACCTCGAGAACCTCGACGTCGAGGGCGGCGACGGCGAACTGGAAGTCGACATCGCCACCGCCGGCGACGCCGACGACGCGCCGGTGGTGCGCTTCGTCAACAAGATCATGCTGGACGCGATCAATGCCGGGGCCTCGGACATCCACTTCGAGCCCTACGAGAAGATCTACCGCATCCGCTACCGCAAGGACGGCGAGCTGAAGATCGTCGCCACGCCGCCGGTGCAGATGGGCGGCCGCCTGGCGGCACGCGTCAAGGTCATGTCCAGGCTCGACCTGGCCGAGCGCCGCATCCCGCAGGACGGCCGCATCAAATTGCATTTGTCGAAGACCAAAGCGATCGATTTTCGTGTCAGCACCTGCCCGACACTATTTGGCGAAAAGATCTGCGCCCGTATTCTCGATCCGTCCAGCGCCCAGCTCGGCATCGACGCGCTCGGTTACGAGCCGGTGCAGAAAGAGGCCTACCTCAAGGCGCTGAAAGAGCCGCAGGGCATGATCCTGGTGACCGGCCCGACCGGTTCGGGCAAGACCGTGTCGCTGTACACCGGCGTCAACATCCTCAACACCGAGGACATCAACATCTCGACTGCGGAGGATCCGGCGGAAATCAACCTGCCCGGCGTCAACCAGGTCAACGTCAACCCGAAGGTCGGCCTGACCTTCGCCGCCGCGCTGAAGGCCTTCCTGCGCCAGGACCCGGACGTCATCCTGGTCGGCGAAATCCGCGACCTCGACACCGCGGAAATCGCGCTGAAGGCCGCCCAGACCGGCCACTTGGTGCTCTCGACCCTGCACACGAACGATGCGCCGCAGACCATCGTGCGCATGATGAACATGGGCATCCCGGCCTATAACCTGGCCTCGACGCTGACCCTGATCATCGCCCAGCGCCTGGCGCGCGGGCTGTGCAAGGTGTGCAAGCGCCCGGCCAACATCCCGCGCGAGGAGCTGGTGAAGAACGGCTTCACCCCCGCGCAGCTCGACGCGCCGACCACCAAGATCATGGAAGCGGTCGGCTGCGACCAGTGCGACGGCGGCTACAAGGGCCGCACCGGCATCTACCAGGTGATGCCGTTCTCCGAGGAGATGGGCCGCATCATCATGGAAGGCGGCAACGCGCTGGACGTGGCGAACCAGGCAACGAAGGAAGGCATCAACGACCTGCGCGCATCCGCGCTGATCAAGGTGCTCGCCGGCAAGATCGACCTGGCGCAGGCCAACGCCTGCACGGTCGCCGACTAACCGGAGCCGCACCTCATGGCCGAAGCCGCCGCCGCCAAGAAGGTCATCAAGAAGGTCACTGCCGCGAAGGAGTTCACCTTCAGCTGGGAGGCGACCGACCGCAAGGGCGCCAAGATCAAGGGCAGCAGCATCGGGCCCAGCGAGGCGCTGATCAAGTCGCAGCTGCGCAAGCAGGGCCTCAACCCGATCACGGTCAAGAAGAAGAGCAGCTTCAAGTTCGGCGGCGGCGGCAAGATCGAGAGCATGGACATCTCGATCTTCAGCCGCCAGATGGCGACGATGATGACGGCCGGCGTGCCGCTGGTGCAGTCGCTCGAGATCGTCGGCCGCGGCCACGAAAAGCCGGCGATGGCCGACATGATCATGGGCATCAAGGCGCACATCGAAGCCGGCAACACCTTTGCCGAGAGCCTCGGCCAGTACCCGCTGCAGTTCGACGACCTGTTCGTCAACCTGGTCAACGCCGGCGAGAAGTCCGGCGCGCTCGAGACGCTGCTCGACAAGATCGCGACCTACAAGGAAAAAACCGAGGCGATCAAGAAGAAGGTCAAGAAGGCGCTGACCTACCCGGCCGCGGTGGTGGTCGTCGCGGTGATCGTCACGGCGATCCTGCTGATCTTCGTCGTGCCGCAGTTCGAGGAACTGTTCAAGGGCTTCGGCGCCGACCTGCCGGCGTTCACGGCGATGGTCGTGGACTTGTCGCGGGCGCTCAAGTCCCACGGCATCTTCATCGGCGCCGCCATCGTCGGCTTCTTCATCGGCTTCATCGAGGCCCACAAGCGCTCGGTCAAGCTGCGCGAGATCATGGACAAGGTGATGCTGAAGGTCCCGGTCATCGGCGACATCCTGTACAAGTCGGCGGTGGCGCGCTTCGCCCGCACGCTGGCGACCATGTTCGCCGCCGGCGTGCCGCTGGTGGATGCCCTCGACTCGGTGGCCGGCGCCGCCGGCAACATCGTGTTCTACAAGGGCATCATGAAAATCAAGGACGGCGTCTCGACCGGCCAGCAGCTGCAGCTGTGCATGACGCAGTCCGGCCTGTTCCCGCCGATGGCCTGCCAGATGATCGCGATCGGCGAGGAATCCGGCTCGCTGGACGCGATGGCCGCCAAGGTCGCCGACTTCTACGAGGCCGAAGTCGACGCGCTGGTCGACGCCCTGTCGAGCCTGCTCGAGCCGATGATCATGGCGATCCTCGGCGTGCTGGTCGGCGGCCTGGTCGTCGCCATGTACCTGCCCATCTTCAAGATGGGTCAGGTCGTCTAGCCTCTCCCCAGCCCCGAGATGCCGCTGCTGGACGGACTGGTCCACAGTCCCGCCTATCTTTCGTTCGTGGTCCTGCTGCTCGGCCTGTGCGTCGGCAGCTTCCTCAACGTCGTCATCCACCGCCTGCCGCTGATGCTCGAGCGCGACTGGCGCCGCGAGTGCCGCACGCTGCTGTCGCTGGAGACCGCGCCCGCGGAGGCCGCGGAGGCAGTGCCTCCACTGTCGCTGATGCACCCGGCGTCGCGCTGCCCCTCGTGCCAGGCGCCGATCCGCCCGTGGCACAACGTGCCGATCGTGAGCTGGCTCGTGCTGCGCGGACGTTGCGCCGCCTGCCGCGCGCCGATCTCCGCGCAGTACCCGCTGGTCGAGGCCGCCACCGGGTTGCTCAGCCTGGCGTGCGCGCTGCGCTTCGGCTGGGGCCCGGCGCTCGGCGCGGCGCTGGTGTTGACCTGGGCGCTGGTGGCGTTGAGCGTCATCGACCTGCGCACGCAGCTGCTGCCCGACACGATCACGCTGCCCCTGCTGTGGCTGGGGCTGCTGCTGAGCATCAACGGCGTCTTCGTGCGTCCTTCGGCCAGCATCATCGGCGCCGCCGCCGGCTACCTGAGCCTGTGGAGCGTCTACCATGTGTTCCGCTGGATCACCGGCAAGGAAGGCATGGGCTACGGCGACTTCAAGCTGCTGGCGGCGCTGGGCGCGTGGTTCGGCTGGAAGGCGCTGCCGATGATCGTGCTGCTGTCCTCGGTCGTGGGCGCCGTGATCGGCCTCGGCCTGATCCTGCTGCGTGGCCACGACCGCAACGTGCCGCTGCCGTTCGGCCCCTACCTCGCGCTCGCCGGCTGGATCGTCCTCATCGGCGGGCGTGACCTCGGCAACGCATGGCTGCGCCTGACCCTGCCCGGCTGACGGTCGGCCTGACCGGCGGCGCGGCCAGCGGCAAGTCCACCGCGGCCCAGGCCTTCCGCGCGCTCGGCGCGCCCTTGCTGAACGCGGACGAGGTGGCGCGCGAGGTCGTCGCCAAGGGCATGCCCGCGCTCGAACGGATCCGCAGCGAGTTCGGCGCAGCCTTCCTGAAGGACGGCGAGCTGGACCGGCCGAAGATGCGACAGCACGTGTTCGCCGACGCTTCCGCGCGGCGCGTGCTCGAGCGCATCACCCATCCCGCCATCCGCGAGCGCCTGGCCGCCTGGCGCGACGCGCAGACCGGCCCGTACTGCATCCTCGACGTGTCGATCCTGATCGAGGCCGGCATGGACACGCTGGTCGACCGCATCCTGGTGATCGACGCCCCCGAGGACGTTCAGATCGAACGGCTGCGCCAACGCGACCGCATCAGCGACGAACTGGCGCGGCAGATGCTGGCGGCGCAGGCAACGCGCGAGCAGCGCCTGGCGCGCGCGGACGACCGTGTCCTCAACACGCGCACGGTGCCGGACCTGTGCGCGGCGGTCGGGCGCCTGCACGAGTTCTACCTTGACCTCGCCCGCACCGGGAAGAAGCGCGCCCCCGGCCTGCAGCTGCCATGACCGACACCGGGCCAACCGTCGCCTACGAGCAGCCCCTGAACGAGCGGGTGCGCACGTTCCTGCGCCTCGAGTTCCTGTTCGCGCAGCACCACCACCACCGCGCCGACCGCACGCACTGGGGCGTGCGCGCCACGCTGCGCGCGCTGCTGGACATCTTCACGATCGTCTCGCGCTCCGACGTGAAGACCGAGATCCTGAAGGAGCTGGCCGAGCAGCACGGCACGCTGTCGCGGCTGCAGCAGCGTCCGGGCGTGGACGGCTCGCGCCTGCAGAGCGTGCTCGCCGAGCTGCACGAGGCGGTCAACGCCATGCAAGTACTGACCACGCACACGCTCGGCACCGTGCTGCGCGACAACGAGTTCCTGATCTCGCTGCTGCACCGGAGCACCATCCCGGGTGGCGTCGGCGCGTTCGACCTGCCGACCTTCCACCACTGGCTGGCGCAGCCCGGCGAGCACATCCGCCGCGACCTCGATGCCTGGTTCGCCGACCTGGTGCCATTCGATCGCGCCATCAACCTGTACCTGCGCCTGCTGCGCCAGAGCACCCAGGCGAACGATGTGGTCGCCAAAGCCGGCATCCACGTCTATACGCCGCCGGCCGAGTACGAACTCGTGCGCGTGCTGGTGGCGGCCAGCGCCGGCGTGTACCCCGAGATCAGCGCCGGGCGGCACCGCTTCACGGTGCGCTTCATGACCCAGCGTGACGTCAACAGCCGGCCGGTGCAGACCACCGGCGACGTGCCGTTCCAGTTGCAGTGCTGCGCGCTGTGAAGTGCCCGCAATGCGACAAGCCGCTGGCCACCGACGCGGACGCGCGCTGGCGGCCGTTCTGCTCGGAGCGCTGCAAGCTGGCCGACCTCGGCCAGTGGTTCGCGGGGCGCTATTCGATCCCGGCCGACAACGACCCGGCGGAGCCGCCGCCGGAAGCCGACGAGCCTCAGCGCCAGTAGGCTGAAATCCCGGCGACGCCCTGCGCGCCGTGCTGCCAGGCCATGGCGAGATCGTCGGGTCCGAGTCCGCCAATCGCGTAGACCGGCAAGCCGGCACCGATTGCGAGCTGCGCGAACTTCTCCCAGCCGAGCGCCGGCGCACCGGCGTGGCTCGACGTGGGCCGCACGGGTCCGAGCACGGCGTAGTCGGCGCCGAGCTCACGAGCCTTCGCCAGTTCAGCAGCGTCGTGACACGACGCGCCGAACCATTTGTCCGTGGCGACCGGGCGTGCACGAAGGTGTCGCAGCACCGAACCGGTTGCGTGAAATCCGTCGGCATTCAGCGCCGCGACGTCCGCCGGATCGCGATCGAGCAGCAGGCGCTCGCCGGCTTCGGTCAGTGACTTGGCCGTGACGCGGTAAGCAGCGTCGCTGGCGCTCGGCAAGCGCAGCCGCAGGAACGCGTTCGGCCAGCGCGCGCTGGCCATGCGAGCCTCGAACTGCGGTGGCGTGAACACCAGCTGCGCCGGCAGGCGCAGCGCCCGCACGATCGGCTGATCGGCCGCGAGCAGTGGCCAGCGCGACAGTTCGTGGGGGAGTACCCAGGCGCTGGCCGGATGCTCGACCGAGCGCGGCTCGCCCTGCCAGGCGGTGACCAGCCAGGTGTCGAGATCGACGGCGAGCTCGGGATACTCGTGGCGCAGGCGGATCAGCGGGCGCGCTTGCATCACCGTGATGCCGAGCTCCTCGTGCAGCTCGCGACCCAGCGCGCGCTCCGCGCTCTCGCCGGCCTCGACCTTGCCGCCGGGAAACTCCCACTCGCCGGGATAGAGCTTGTGCGCGGGACGCTGGCAGATCAGGATCTCGTCGCGCTCGTTGCGCAGGGCGCCGGCGGCGATGTGGACGTACTTACGTCCGGTACTCGGCATTGATCTTGACGTAGTCGTAGCTGAAGTCGCAGGTCCAGATGCGCGCGGCGGCCTTGCCGCGGCCCAGCTCCACGCCGATGGTGTACTCCGGCTTGGCCAGCACGGCCGTGCCCTGCGCGTCGGTATAGGCCGGATGCGGCTGGCCGCGCTGCAGCACCTTCACGCCGTCGAGCGCGAGGTTCACGCGCGCGGCGTCCAGGCCCTTCACGCCGGCCTTGCCGATGGCCATGGCCAGGCGGCCCCAGTTGGCGTCTCCCGCGAACAGCGCGGTCTTGACCAGCGGCGAGTGGGCAATCGCGTAGGCAACCTGCCGCGCCTCGGCGACGCTGCGCGCGCCGCCGACGCGCACGGTGACGAAGCGCGTGGCGCCCTCGCCGTCGCGCACCACGGCCTGGGCGAGTTCCTCGCAGACCTCGGTGACGGCGCGGGCAATGGCCTTGTAGTCGCGCGCCGCGGTCGCGACCCGGCCGGTCGCGAACAGCACGCAGGAATCGTTGGTCGAGGTGTCGCCGTCGACGGTGGCGCAATTGAACGAGGTCGCCACCGCGTCGCGCAGGCACTTCTTCACCTGGGCTCCCGACAGCGTCGCGTCGGTGCCGACGAACGCGAGCATCGTCGCCATGTCCGGGCACAGCATGCCGACGCCCTTGGCGATGCCGGTGACGGTGACCGTGCCGCCGGAGGTTCGCACCTGGCGCGAGCAGCCCTTGGGCACGGTGTCGGTGGTCATGATGGCCCGCGCGGCATCGAGCCAGGCGTCCTCGCGCAGGCGGCCGGCGGCGTGGCCGACCGCGGCGTTCATGCGCTGCACCGGCAACTGCTGGCCGATCACGCCGGTCGAGAACGGCAGCACCGCGTCGGCAGTGAGGCCGAGGGCGCCGGCCACGCCCGCGGTCGTCGCGCGCGCGCTGGCGAGCCCTTCGGCGCCGGTCGCGGCGTTGGCGTTGCCGGCATTGACCAGCAGCGCGCGGATGCGCGAGCCCTGCTTCAGCCGCTGGCGGCAGAGCAGCACCGGCGCGGCGGCGAAGGCGTTCTTCGTGAACACGCCGGCGACCTGGGCGCCCTCGGCCAGCTCGATGACCAGCAGGTCCTTGCGTCCCGGCTTCTTGATCGCGGCCTCGGCGACGCCGAAGCGCGCTCCGGCGACGGGCAGCAGGGATTCAGGCTCGCGCAGGTTGACCGGCATCGCTCAGACGAGCTTGCCGTGGCACTGCTTGAATTTCTTGCCGGAGCCGCAGGGGCACGGTTCGTTGCGGCCAACCTTGGGCTGGTCACGCGTGACGGTGACCGGCCTGGCCGGCGCCGGCGGCGCGGTCGGCACCGGACGTCCGCCGGGGGCGGCGGCACCGTCGGCCGCGACCGCCGCGGTTTCTCCCATCGGGGTCGGCGCGGCTTCGTGCTGGAACTGCATCGGGCGCTCCCGGCGGCGCGACGCCACGAGCGCCGCGATCTCCGACTCGGAACGGATCTCGCCCTTGGCCAGCACGCTGACCACCTGGTGCTTGAAGCGCGCCAGCATCTCGCTGAACATGCCGAACGCCTCGCGCTTGTACTCCTGCTTGGGGTCCTTCTGCGCGTAGCCGCGCAAGTGGATGCCGAGGCGCAGGTAGTCCATCGCCGCCAGGTGCTCCCGCCAGTACTGGTCGAGCACGTTCAGGAACATGACCTTCTCGATGTGCTCGAGCGTCGGCGCACCGATGCGCTCCTTCTTGCCGGCGTAGGCCGCGGCCAGCTGCTCGACGACGCGGGCGCGCAGGCCTTTCTCGTCGAGCATCTTCTCGGTGTCGAGCCACTGACGCAGCGGCAGCTCGAGGCCGAAGTCGCGGCGCAGCGCGTCCTCGAGGCCTGGCACGTTCCACTGCTCCTCGATGCTCTCCCGCGGGATGTAGGCGTCGACCACGCCGTCGACGGCGTCGCGGCGGATCTCGTCGAGCATCGGCGTGACGCGCTCGGCACTCATCAGCTCGTTGCGCAGCTCGTAGATGACCTTGCGCTGGTCGTTGGCGACGTTGTCGTACTCGAGCAGGTTCTTGCGGATGTCGAAGTTGTGGGCCTCGACCTTGCGCTGCGCCGTCTCGATCGCGCGCGTGACCCAGCGGTGCTCGATGGCCTCGCCTTCCTGCATGCCGAGCCCCTGCAGCATCGCGCGCATGCGCGGCGGCGTGAAGATGCGCATCAGCGTGTCGTCGAGCGACAGGTAGAAGCGCGAGGCGCCCGAGTCGCCCTGGCGGCCCGAGCGGCCGCGCAGCTGGTTGTCGATGCGCCGCGACTCGTGGCGCTCGGAGCCGATCACGTAGAGGCCGCCGGCGGCGACGACCTGCTCGTGCCGCGACTGCCACCCGGCGCGCGCCGCCAGGCGCGCCGGCGCGTCCTCGGCCGGCAGCTGGGCCAGCTCGGCTTCGAGGCTGCCGCCGAGCACGATGTCGGTGCCGCGGCCGGCCATGTTGGTGGCGATGGTCACGGCGCCGGGCATGCCGGCGTTGGCGATGATCTGCGCCTCGCGCTCGTGCTGCTTGGCGTTGAGCACCTCGTGCGCGATGCCTTCCTTCTTCAGCAAGCCGCTGAGCAGCTCGGAGGTCTCGATGCTGGCGGTGCCGACCAGCGCCGGCTGCCCCTTGCCGTGGGCCTGCTTGATCTCGGCGATGACCGACGCGAACTTGTCCTTGGCGTTCAGGTAAACCTGGTCGCCATGGTCCTTGCGGACCATCGGCATGTTCGGCGGGATCACCACCACTTCCAGGTTGTAGATGCTCTGGAACTCGTAGGCCTCGGTGTCGGCCGTGCCGGTCATGCCGGAAAGCTTGCCGTACAGGCGGAAGTAGTTCTGGAAGGTGATACTCGCCAGCGTCTGGTTTTCCTGCTGGATCGGCACGCCTTCCTTGGCCTCGATGGCCTGGTGCAGGCCGTCGGACCAGCGCCGGCCCACCATCATGCGGCCGGTGAACTCGTCGACGATGATGACCTGGCCGTTGCGCACCAGATACTCGACGTCGCGCTTGTACAGGTTGTGCGCGCGCAGCGCCGCGTTGAGGTGGTGCATCAGCACGATGTGCGAGGCGTCGTACAGGCTCTCTTCCTCGCCCAGCAGCCCGGCGTCGCGCATCAGCTGCTCGACGTGCTCGTGGCCGCTGTCGGACAAATGCACCTGGCGGGACTTCTCGTCGGCATGGAAGTCGCCCGGCCCGTCCTCCGCCTCCTGCCGGCGCAGCTTCGGCACGACGGCGTCGATTTTCTTGTACAGGTCCGGGTTGTCGTCGGTCGGGCCGGAGATGATCAGCGGCGTACGGGCCTCGTCGATCAGGATCGAATCGACCTCGTCGACGATCGCGAAGGCCGTGCCGCGCTGCATCTTGTCGGCGAGCGCGAATGCCATGTTGTCGCGCAGGTAGTCGAAGCCGAATTCGTTGTTCTGGCCGTAGGTGATGTCGGCCTGGTAAGCGGTGCGCTTCTCGTCGGCCGGCTGGTGCGAGACCACCACGCCGACCGTCAGGCCGAGGAAGCGGTAGATCTTGCCCATCCACTCGGCGTCGCGGCGTGCCAGGTAGTCGTTGACCGTGACGATGTGCACGCCCTTGCCGGGCAGCGCATTGAGGTAGGCGGCGAGCGTGGCGACCAGCGTCTTGCCTTCGCCGGTCTTCATCTCGGCGATCTTGCCTTCGTGGAGGATCGCGCCACCCACCAGCTGCACGTCGAAGTGGCGCATGCCGAGCGCGCGCTTGCCGGCCTCGCGCACGACGGCAAAGGCCTCCGGCATCAGCTGGTCGAGGGTTTCGCCGCCGGCCAGGCGCTGGCGGAACTCGCCGGTCTTGGCAGCCAGTTCGATATCGCTGAGCGCCAAGATGCGCGGCTCGAACGCGTTGACGGCCGTGACGAGGCCATTCAGGCGGTTGAGGATGCGCTGGTTCCGGCTGCCGAAAACGCGAGCCAGTAAGTTGTTGAGCATCAGGGAATTTTGGGGCGCTTTGGCGGCTTTTAAAGAGCCGCGAATGATACTAGACCTCTGACCCTTAGCGCGCCGCCTGAATGTACTGGTACGGGTTGACCGTGCGGCCGTTCAGCAGCACTTCGAAGTGGACGTGCGGACCGGTCGAGCGGCCCGAGTCGCCGACCAGGGCGACAGCCTGGCCCTTGCGGACACGCTCGCCGACGGTGACCAGCGAGGTGTCGTTGTGACCGTAGCGCGTGAGGTAGCCGTTGCCGTGGTTGATCTCCACCAGCAGGCCGTAGCCGAAGCGCTCGCCCACATCGGAGACGATGCCGGCCGCCACCGACTGCACGTTGGCGCCCTGGCGCGCGGCGAAGTCCACGCCGGCGTGGAACGCGCGCAGCCCGGTGAACGGGTCGACGCGCATGCCGAACAGCGAGCTGATCCAGCCGTTCTCCACCGGCCAGCCCGACGGACGCACTTCCTTCTGCAGGCGGCTGGCGAGCAGCAGGTCCTCGAGCACGCGCATCTGGCGCTCGCGATCGGACAGCTGCTTCTCGAACGAGGCCAGCGAGGCCAGTACTTCGTCCGCGGCCATCGGCTGCGCCGTGTCCGGGATTTCGGGACCGCCGACCGGCGGTTCCTGGTTGAAATTGAACTCGCCCTTGTCGAGCCCGGCGATCTCGGTCAGGCGCGCGCCGGCGGCGTCGAGGCGCATGACGTGGGCGTGCAGCTGCGCGAGGCGGCGCGCGAGCGCACCGGTGTTGTTCTCGACCAGCTCGCGGGTCGACGCCAGCTGCTGGCGCTGCTGCTGCAGCTCGCCGGCCCACAGGCCGACGATCTCGACCGGCAGGCGGCCGTCCACGGACTTGATCCAGTAACCCAGGCCGAGGGTGGCGGAAAACGCCAGCGCGCCTACCAGGGCGAACGGCAGCCAGCCCATGACGCGCCGAGTACTCAGCGTCACGCGCCAGGTGCGGCCCCGTTTGTGGCTGACTAAGATGATGTCCACCGACTACCTATCCCCCATGCCCTCTGACGCACGCAAACTTTCCGACTGGCTGCACCGGCAGTCCGGCGCGCTGCAGGAAATCCTTTCCAAAACCGACCACCTCATCCAGGTCAACCGCGCCTTCCGTGACTGGCTGCGCGAGCCCTGGGCCGACTCGGTGCGGATCGCCGCGTTCGACGACGACAGCGTCGTCGTCTTCACGCGCGATGCCGCAACCGCCACACTCCTCCGCTTTCGCGCGCCGGCCGTCGTGGCCTATGTGCGCGAGCACCTCAATCCGGCCTGCGCGAAGCTTCAAATCAATGTGCAGCCAGATACTTAGACACCAAATTTAAAGTTTAAAGGTCGATCGGGGGGGCCGCAACCCACCCAAAGTCTATGTCTGACGGTGGAGTCAGGTACCGGACGGCAGGGTCAGGCGGGGATTTCGGCGGTGCCGAAGCCGCGGACGTAGGCGATGGGGGCCTTGGACTCGTCCTGGAAGGTCACTTCCTCCCAGGCCCGGGGGTCCGCGATGAGGGCCCTCAGCAGCTTGTTATTGAGCTGATGGCCGGATTTGTAGGCCGTATACGACCCGATGAGGCTGTGCCCCATCAGGTACAGGTCGCCGATGGCGTCGAGGATCTTGTGGCGCACGAACTCGTCCTCGTAGCGCAGGCCCTCGTTGTTCAGCACCCGGTACTCGTCGAGCACCACGGCGTTGTCGAGGCTGCCGCCCAGCGCAAGGTTCTTGGACCGCATGGTTTCCACGTCGCGCATGAAGCCGAACGTGCGCGCCCGCGACACTTCCTTGACGAACGAGGTGGTCGAAAAATCGATGGTGGCGGTCTGCCGGCTGGTCTTGAACACCGGGTGCCGGAAATCGATGCTGAAGCTGACCCGGAAGCCCTCGAAGGGCTCGAAGCGCGCGTACTTGTCGCCGTCCTGGACCTGTACCGGCTGCTTGATGCGGATGAAGCGCTTCGGCGCGTCCTGCTCCTGGATGCCGGCCGACTGGATCAGGAACACGAACGGCCCGGAGCTGCCGTCCATGATCGGCACTTCGCCGGCCGACAGCTCGATCACGCAGTTGTCGATGCCCAGGCCCGCGATCGCCGACAGCAGGTGCTCGACCGTCGCGACCTTCACGTTCTCGTTCATCAGGGTGCTGGCCAGCTCGGTCGCGCCGACGTTGGTGGCGTAGGCACGGATCTCGACCGGCTTTTCGAGGTCGACGCGCCGGAAAATGATTCCGGTGTCCGGCCCCGCCGGCAGCATCGACATGAACACCTTCTGGCCGCTGTGCAGCCCGACGCCGGTGGCGCGAATCGAGTTCTTGAGCGTGCGCTGTCTGAGCATGTCGACTTCGAAGAATGCAGGCGCGGATTGGCCCGTTACGGTTGCGCCGGACACCCTTTGTTCATGGCCGGCGTGACCTGAAATTTTAACACAATCCGCGCTTTATCCTCCCTCCGCCTGAACGGTGGCTGAACGCCCCGGGTCTGCCCTCAATCGGCCTGGGCTCGCAGGAACGCCGGGATGTCGAGCAGTTGCTCGTCCATCACCAACTCGCGCAGCGCCTCGGGCATGGCCTTCTTGTTGCCGCCGCGGATGATGGCCGGCTCGTCCAGGTTGACCGGACGCTTGCCCGCCGCGCTGATCGGCGTGACCACCGTGCTGGCGGACGCCGCGGCCTTGCAGCCGAGACCCGTCGCCACCACCGTCACCTTCATCTCGCCGTTGAGCGACGGGTCGAGCGAGGTGCCGTACTTGACGTCGACGTCGTCCGACGCGATGTGCATCACGCGCTCCATCACCAGGCCGACCTCGTCGAGGTTCAGCGTGTTGTCGCAGCAGATGTTCACCAGTACGCCGCGCGCGTTGGCCAGCTCGATGTCGTCCAGCAACGGGCTCGACAGCGCCATCTCCACCGCCATCTCGGCGCGCTTGTCGCCGGAACCGGTGCCCAGGCCCATCATCGCCTTGCCGCGGTTCAGCATCACCGTGCGCACATCGGCGAAGTCCACGTTCTGCAGGCCGGGCCGCGTGATCAGGTCGGAGATGCCCTGCACGGCGTTCTGCAGGATGTCGTTGGCCGCCTTGAAGGCGTTGACCAGCGTGGCCTGCGGACCCATGACCAGGCGTAGCTTCTCGTTCGGGATCAGCACCATCGAGTCGGCGAATTTCTCCAGCTCCTCGATGCCCTTGATCGCCGCGGCCATGCGCTTCTTGCCCTCGAACATGAACGGCTTGGTGACGACGGCGACCGTCAGCACCTGCAGCTCCTTGGCGATCTCGGCGATGACCGGCGCCGCGCCGGTGCCGGTGCCGCCGCCCATGCCCGCCGTGATGAACAGCAGGTCGGTGCCGGAGATCAGTTCCTTGACCCGGTCCTTGTCCTCGATCGCCGACTGGCGCCCGAGGTCCGGGTTGGAGCCGGCGCCGAGGCCGCGCGTCAGGCTCTGTCCCAGCTGCAGGATCATGTTGGTCTTGCACCGCTCCAGGTGCTGGCGGTCGGTGTTGGCGCAGACGAAGTCCACGCCGTCGATGCCCGACTCCACCATCTGGTTGACGGTATTGCAGCCGCCTCCGCCCACGCCGATCACCTTGATGACGGCTCGATCGCTCTTGCCGTCGGTCACTTCGAACACTTCAGCACCCATGACAACCTCCTCGTGGCTTGCGCCAAAAAATACGAAAGATCTAGAACTGCCCCTTGAACCAAGTCTGGAGACGATGCAGCCAGTAGCCCGCCCCGGCACCGTTTGATGTCGGCGCTGCCGACCCCTGCTGCTGGCGGCCGTAGAGCAGCAGGCCCACCGCGGTCGAATAGATCGGGCTGCGCGCGACGTCCGTGAGTCCGGCGACGTTCTGCGGCAGTCCCAGCCGCACCGGCAGGTCGAACACCTCCTCGGCCAGCTCGATGACGCCCTCGACCTTGCTGGCGCCGCCGGTCAGCACGATGCCGCCGGCGATCGCGTCGTAGAAATCGGCGCGGTGCAGCTCCTTGCGGATGAACTGGAACAGCTCGAGATAACGCGCCTTGACCACTTCCGACAGCGTCAGCCGCGAGAGCTTCCTCGGCGGCCGGTCGCCGACGCTCGGCACCTCGATCTCGTCGTTCTGGCGGATCAGCGCCGGCATCGCGCAGCCGTGCTTGATCTTGATCTCCTCGGCGTTTGCCGGCGGCGTGCGGAAAGCCACCGCGATGTCGTTGGTGACCTGGTTGCCGGCGATCGGGATCACCGCGGTGTGCCGGATCGCGCCGTTCTTGAACACCGCGATGTCCGACGTGCCGCCGCCGATGTCGACCAGGCAGATGCCGAGCTCGCGCTCGTCGGGCTGCAGCACGGCGTAGCTGGAGGCAAGCTGTTCCAGGATCAGCTTGTCCACCCGCAGGCCGCAGCCTTCGATGCAACGCCGGATGTTCTGCGCCGCGCTGGCGCCGCCGGTGACCATGTGCACGCGTGCTTCGAGGCGCACGCCTGCCATGCCGACCGGCTCGGAGATTCCCTCCTGGCCATCCACGATGAACTCCTGCGGCACCACGTGCAGCACCTTCTGGTCCGCCGGGATCGCCATGGCACGCGCCGCCGCGATCACCCGCTCGACGTCGTGCGGGCTGACCTCGCCGTGGCTCACGCCGACGATGCCCTGCGAATTGAAGCTCTTCACGTGGGCGCCGGAGATGCCGGCGTACACCGACTGGATGCGGCAGCCGGCCATCAGCTCGGCTTCCTCGATGGCGCGCCGGATCGACTGCGTGGTCGCCTCGATGTTGACCACCACGCCCTTGTTCATGCCGCGCGAGGGGTGCGAGCCGATGCCGACCACCTCCACGCGGCCGTCCGCGGTCTGGCCGCCGACCATCGCCACCACCTTGTGGGTGCCGATATCGAGGCCGACGAGCAGGTCGCGGGATGCTTTCCTAGTCATCCCTGCCCGGCGCGGCGGTGCCGTGACCTCCGGCGCCGTCGCCGACGGACTCCCGCCAGCCGACCGCAAATCCATTGATGTAGTGAAGATCGACATACGTCACCTCCTGGAGACGCCCTTCGAGCGCCGTTTTGACCGGCCCGGCCAGGCGCGCAACCGCGTCAAGCGGTGCCCCCCGGCCGAGCCGCAATTCGATTCCATGCTCCGTGAGCGCGGTCCACTCGCCGCGCGCGTTCTGTTCCACCGCCACCGGCGCAAACGGCGTCTCGGCGAGCTGCGCGAGCAGGCCCTGGTACGCCGCGCGCACCACGGACTGCTGCCCGGCCGGGCCGGCCAGGCGCGGCGCGCCGGCGAGATCCCGCGGCACCGCCGGCGGGGTGAACACGACGTCCTGGTCCGACAGCAGGGCCTTGTCGCCCCAGCGCGCGACGGCGTGGTGCTCCTGCACGTGCCCGCGCACCGTGGCCGGCCAGGTGCGCTCCACGCGCGCGCGCGCGACCCACGGCAGCGTCTCGACCGCGCCGCGCACGGCGGTAAGGTCGAGTTCGTAGAAATCCGTGTCGATGCGCGGCGCCACCACGCGCCGCACGTCGTCGGCGGTGATGCGGTTGAGCTCGCCGCCGACTTCCAGCGTCAGCGCCGTGCGCGGGCCGCCGAGGCGCGGCACCAGCGGCAGCAGCGCCGCGGCGATCAGCAGCACCGCCACGCACCAGCCGAGCAGGCGCAGCACCGGCGACTGCACGCTGTCCGGGGCGCTGCCACCGAGCGTCGCTTCAGCGCGCATGGCCGTCCCCCATGGACGTCTCGAGGATCGCCCAGCACAGTTCGTCGAAGCTCATGCCGGCGGCCTTCGCTCCCATCGGCACGAGCGAGTGCGAGGTCATGCCGGGCACCGTGTTCAGCTCGAGCAGCCAGGGCTTGCCCGATTTGTCGACCATGAAGTCGACGCGGCCCCAGCCGCCGGCGCCGACCAGGCGGAACGCCTCGAGGGCGAGCGCGCGGAGCTGCTTTTCGCGCGCGGCCGACAGCCCCGACGGGCAGTGGTACTGCGTGTCGTTGGCGATGTACTTGGCGTGGTAGTCGTAGAACTCGCCGGCCGGCACGATGCGGATCGACGGCAGCGCCTCGCCGTCGAGGACCGGCACCGTCAGTTCGGCGCCGCGGATGAACTTCTCCGCCATAACAATTCTGTGAACGGGGCCTGACGGCCCCGTGGCCCGCCCCGCGCCGCGCGCGAGCTTGAAGGCGCCGGCGACTTGCGCCGGTTTTTTCACGATCGTCACGCCGACGCTGGAGCCTTCCGCGGCCGGCTTGATCACGAACGGGAACTTGAATTTCCTCGCGGCGGCCCTGGCGTCGGCTTCGGAGTTCAACTCCATGAACGCCGCGGTCGGCAGTTTTTCGGCCAGCCAGACGCGCTTGGCCGTCATCTTGTTCATCTTCACGGCCGAGCCGGAGACGCCGGAGCCGGTGTACGGCAGGCCCTGCAACTCGAGCGCGGCCTGCACGGTGCCGTCCTCGCCGGCGCCGCCGTGCAGGATGATGAACACGCGCTCGAAGCCCAGCGCACGCAGCGTCAGGATGTTCTCGCGCGTCGCATCGACGCCGAGCGCCTCGACGCTCCGCTTGGTCAGCGCCGACAGCACCGCTTCGCCGCTCCACAGCGAAACCTCGCGCTCGGCCGACCAGCCGCCCATGAGCACGGCGACGCGGCCGAACTCGCGTGGGTCCCTCACGCGCCTACGCACGAGTCTTGTCCCCGACGATGCGCACTTCGGGCTGCAGCTCGACGCCGGCCTTTTCCTTGACCACCTGCTGGACATGCAGGATCAGCGCCTCGACGTCGGCGGCCCTGGCGCCGTCGTCGGTGATGATGAAGTTGGCGTGGTGGGTCGAGACCTCGGCGCCGCCGATGCGATGGCCCTTGAGCCCGCACGACTCGATCAGCCGCGCGGCGTGGTCGTTCGGCGGATTGCGGAACGTGCTGCCGGCCGAGGGCTTGCCGACCGGCTGCGTCGCCTTGCGGCGGGCCAGCGCTTCCTTCGTGTAACGCTCGTGCGCGCCGTCGGCATCGTCGTCGACGTGGAAGCGCGCGGCGAGGAACCCGAGCACGTTGCGCGGCAACTCGACGTGGCGGTAATCCCACTTGAACGCCTTGGCGGCCCACCACTCGACGCGCCCGCCGCGCAGCAGCACTTCCGCCTCGATCACCGTGGGCCAGGTCTCGCCGCCCCAGGCGCCGGCGTTCATGGCCAGGGCGCCTCCGACCGTGCCGGGAATGCCGGCCATGAACCCGAGTCCGGCGCGCTTGTGCTGCTGGGCGAATTTCGCGAGGCGCGCGCAATGCACGCCGGCCTCGGCGTAGATGGCGCTGCCGTTGGCAAGAAGTTCCAGCCTGGCGAGCGCGCCGTGCAGGCCGATCACCGTGCCACGCACGCCGCCGTCGCGCACCAGCAGGTTGGAGCCCAGGCCGATCCACAGCACCGGCTCGCCCGGCGACAGCGTGTGCACGAAGTCGATGAGGTCCTGGCGGTCGGCCGGCTCGAAATACCGGTCGGCAGGACCGCCGACACGCCAGCTGGTGTGCGGCGCCATCGGCTCGTGGTGTTTCACGACGCCGCGCATGTCGTACCCGAACAGTTCGTGGTCGGCCCAGTGGCCGGCGTAATTGCGGAGCGCACTCACGCACTCCTCCGGCCCGTCGGCCGGTTTGCGGGACGGGCCAGCAGCGCGGGCAGCGTGCCGATGTCACCGGCGCCAAGCGTCAGCAGCACGTCGCCCTTCTTCACCACCGGCGCCAGCGCGGCCGGCAACTCGGCCACCGTCTCGACGAACACCGGCGAGGCGGCGCCGCGCGCGCGCACGCCGCGCGCCAGCGCGCGGCCGTCGTAGTGCGCAATCGGCGCTTCGCCGGCGGCGTAGACCTCGGTCAGCAGCAGCACGTCGGCGCTCGCCAGCACCTCGCAGAAATCCTCGAACAGGTCGCGCGTGCGCGTGAACCGGTGCGGCTGGAACGCGACCACGAGCCGGCGCTTCGGGTAGGCGCTGCGCAGCGCCTCAAAGGTGGCCGCGATCTCGCGCGGGTGGTGGCCGTAGTCGTCGATGACCAGCACCGGCTTGCCGCCGATGGCGACCTCGCCGTGCGATTCGCAGCGCCGGCCCACGCCCTGGAACCCGGCCAGCGCCTTGCGGATGGCGGCGAAGCCGACGCCGAGTTCGCGCGCGATGACGATCGCCGCGAGCACGTTCTGCACGTTGTGGCGGCCCGGCAGGTTCAGGTGCAGCTTCTGGCGCTCGCCGCCGGCGGTGACGACGGTGAAGTCGTTGCCGGTGCCGGAGGCGCGGATGTTGGTGGCGCGCACGTCGGCGCCCTCGTCGAGGCCGTAGGTCATCACCGGACGGTCGATCGAGGGCAGCATCTGCCTGACCACCGGATCGTCGGCGCACATCACGGCAAGGCCGTAGAACGGCAGGCGCTGCAGGAACTCGAGGAAGGTCGCGCGCAGCCTGCCGAAGTCGCCGCCGTAGGTCTCGAGGTGGTCGGCGTCGATGTTGGTGATCACCGCCATCATCGGCGTCAGGTGCAGGAACGAGGCGTCACTCTCGTCGGCCTCGGCCACGAGGTAATCGCCGGTGCCGAGCCGCGCGTGGGTGCCGGCGGCCTTGACCTTGCCGCCGACGACGAAGGTCGGGTCGAGCCCGCCCGCGGCCAGCACCGCCGCGACGAGCGAGGTCGTGGTGGTCTTGCCGTGCGTGCCGGCGATGGCGATGCCGTAGCGGAAGCGCATCAGTTCGGCCAGCATCTCGGCGCGGCGCACCACCGGGATGCGCTGCTCGCGCGCGGCGCGCACCTCCGGGTTGTCCTCGCGCACGGCGGAGGACACGACGATCACGTCGGCGCCCTTGATGTTGGAGGCGGCGTGGCCCTTCTTCACCTTCGCGCCCAGCTTGGTCAGGCGCGCGGTCGCCGCGCCGGCCTTGAGGTCGGAGCCGCTGACCTTGTACTCGAGGTTCAGCAGCACCTCGGCAATGCCGGCCATGCCCGAGCCGCCGATGCCGACGAAATGCACGCGCTTCACGCGACGCATCGGCGCCAATGCCAGCGGCGACGGCCCGATGATCTCAAGCACGGCCATGGGCGCCCTCCGCCAGGACGGCATCGGCGATCATCGCTTCGGCCCGCGGCCAGGCCGCGCCGCGCGCGGCCTGCGCCATGGCGAGCAGCCTGCTGCGATCGGCCAGCAGCTCGCGCAGCGCGCGCGCGCAGCTCTCGGCCGTCAGCTGCGCTTCCGGAATCAGCACGGCGGCGCCGCGGCTCACCAGGTACGCGCCATTGCGCGTCTGGTGGTCGTCCACGGCCGCGGGAAACGGCACCAGCACCGCGCCGCAGCCGGCGGCGGCGAGCTCGGCGATGGTCGAGGCGCCCGCACGGCAGACCACGAGGTCGGCCCAGGCGTAAGCGCTGGCCATGTCGTCGATGAAGGCCTCGAGCGTGGCGTCGACGCCGGCGCGCCGATAGGCCTCCTGCGCGACCGCGAGCGTGCGCCCGCCCTGGTGCCAGACCTCGGGCCGCTCGTGCGCCGGCAGCAGCGCCAGCGCTTCGGGAATCTTCTCGTTGAGCGCGCGGGCGCCCTGGCTGCCGCCGACGACGAGCACGTGCAGCGGACCGTGCCGCCCGCCGAGCCGCGCGGCCGGCGCCGCCACCTCCCGGATCGCGCTGCGCACCGGATTGCCGACGGTGGCGGCGTCCGCGAACGTGCCGGGGAAAGCCTGCAGCACGCGCTGGGCCATGCGCGCGAGCCAGCGGTTGGTCAGGCCGGCGACGGCGTTCTGCTCGTGAACCACCAGCGGCACGCCCCACAGCCGGGCGACCAGGCCGCCCGGCCCCGCGGCGAAGCCGCCCATGCCGAGCACCGCGGCCGGCGCCTGGCGGCGCAGCACGGCCCAGGCGTCGAGCATGGCGCGCGCAATCAGCAGCGGCGCGAGCAGGAGCTTCACCACGCCCTTGCCGCGCAGGCCGCTGACGCGGATGAACTCGATCGGGAAGCCCTGCGGCGGCACCACGCGCGCCTCGAAGCTGCCGGGGGCGCCCATCCACACGACCTCGTGGCCGCGCGCCTTGAGTTCGTGCGCGACCGCGAGCGCCGGGTAGACGTGCCCTCCGGTGCCGCCGGCCATGACCATCACTTTCATGGCCCCCTCTCGCCAAAGCCGAACTTGAAGCCGCCGGCTGGCGCGCCGGCCTTCGCGACGCGGTTCTCGTGATCGGCGCGCAGCACCAGCGCCACCATCAGGCACACCGTGACCAGGCTCGAGCCGCCGTAACTGATCAGCGGCAGCGTCAGGCCCTTGGTCGGCAGCAGCCCCATGTTGACGGCCATGTTGATCAGCACCTGCGCGCCGAGCCAGGCGCCGCAGGCGTAGCAGAGGTACGCCGCGAACGGGTTCTTGCGCTGCTCGGCGATCTGGCCGATGTGGAACGCGCGCCACACCATCACGCCGAACACCGTCATCAGCACGGCGATGCCGAGCAGGCCGAACTCCTCGGCCCAGATGGCGAAGATGAAGTCGGTGTGCGTCTCCGGCAGGTACAGCAGCTTCTGCACGCTGTTGCCCAGGCCGACGCCGCTCCATTCGCCACGGCCGATCGCGATCAACGATTGCGTCAGCTGCCAGCCGCTGTTCTCCATGTCGGCCCACGGATTCATGAAGGTGCCGATGCGCGCGAGGCGCCACGACGGCCCGAACATGATCAGCAGCACGAGCCCCGCCGCGCCCGCCAGCGCGAAGGCGCCGAGGTGCAGCAGGCGCGCGCCCGCCATGAACAACAGCAGGAAGGTCACCAGCAGCAACAGCGCGGTGGCGCCGAAGTCGGGCTCGAGCATCAGCAGCACCGAGGCGAGCACCACTGGCACCAGCGGCCGCAGCAGGCCCTTGAAGCTGGCCTGCAACTCGGCTCGGCGGCGCACGACGTAGCCGACCAGGTAGAGCACCAGTGCGAGCCGCGCGGGCTCGGAGGCCTGCAGCCGGAACGCGCCGAAATCGAGCCAGCGGCGCGCGCCGTTGACCTTGATGCCGATCCCGGGGATCAGCACGATCACCAACAGGAAGAAGGCGAACGCCAGCAGCCAGAAGCCGCTCTGCTCCCAGGCCCGCATCGGCACGGAGAACGCCAGCGCGCCGAGCACCATGCCGAGCAGCGCGTAGCTGAACTGCTTGTAGAAGTAGTACAGCGGCACGCCGGTGGACTTCTCGGCGACGGCAACCGAGGCCGAAGCGACCATGACCAGGCCGGTGGCGAGCAGCGCGGCCGCCGCGACCATGAACGGCGCGTCGAGGCCGTAGCGCGGCGGCGGGGGCAGCGCGACGGCCATTACGCGAGCTCCCGCACGTGAGCGCAGAACTTCTCGCCGCGCTCTTCGTAGTTCTTGAACTGGTCGAGGCTGGCGCAGGCCGGCGACAGCAGCACGCGGTCGCCGCGGCGCGCCACGGTGTGCGCGCGCTTCACCGAGGCCTCGAGCGTCGGCTCGCGGTACACCGGCAGCGCGTCGCCCAGCGCGCGCTCGATCTGCGCGGCATCCTGGCCGTACAGGATCGCGGCGTGCGCCTTCTGCGCCAGCACGGGCTTGAGCGGCGCGAAGTCCTGGCCCTTGCCCTGACCGCCGCCGAGCCAGACGATCGGCTCGGGCAGGCCGGCCAGCGCGGCCAGCGTGGCGCCGACGTTGGTGCCCTTCGAGTCGTTGAACCAGGCGACGCCGTTGACCTCGGCCACCCATTCGCAGCGGTGGCGCAGGCCCCTGAACTCGCGCAGCACCGCCAGCGAGGCCGCGCGCGCGATGCCGGCGGCGTCGGCCAGCGCCAGCGCGGCCAGCGCGTTGACGGCGTTGTGCAGGCCGTAGATCTTCAGCTCCGAGACCTTCAGCAGGCGCTCGTCGCCGCACGCCAGCCAGTCCTCACCGCCGAACTTCACCAGGCCGTACTGCCCGCTCATCGGGGCATCGAGGCCAAAGCTGAGCTTGCGGTGCGCCGCACGCACGTTGCGCTCGGTCTCGGCGTCCTGGCGGTTGACGATGGCGAGTTCGCAGCCGATGAAGATGCGCGACTTGGCCTCGGCGTAGGCCTCGAAGCTGTGGTGGCGGTCGAGGTGGTCGGGGCTGACGTTGAGGTTGGCGGCGGCCTTGCAGCGCAGCGACAGCACGGTCTCGAGCTGGAAGCTCGACAGCTCCATCACGTACAGCTGCACGTCGGGCGCCAGCAGGTCGAGCGCCGGCGTGCCGAGGTTGCCGCCGACGGCGACGTTGAGCCCGGCGCGCTTGGCCATCTCGCCGAGCAGCGTCGTGACGGTGCTCTTGCCGTTGCTGCCGGTGATGGCGATCACCGGCGCCTCGGCCGCGCGCGCGAACAGTTCGATGTCGCCCAGCGTCGGCACGCCGTGGGCGCGCAGCTCGCGCACGAAATCCTCGTCGAGCGACACGCCCGGCGACACCGCCGCCAGCGCGTAGGCGTCCAGCGCCCGCGGCGCGCCGAAGCCGCCCAGCTTCAGCTCGACCGGCAGGCCGCGCAGCTCGACCGTGCCGGGCGGTTGCGCGCGGCTGTCGGTGACGGTGACGTGCGCGCCCTGCTGCACGAAGTACCGCGCGCAAGCCGCGCCGGTCAGGCCGAGCCCGACGATCAGCACGTTCCTGCCGCGGTAGGTCGTCATGCCTAGCGCACCTTCAGCGTGGCCAGGCCGATCAGCACGAGGATCAGCGTGACGATCCAGAAGCGCACGATGATCTTCGGCTCGGGCCAGCCCTTGAGCTCGAAGTGGTGGTGCAGTGGCGCCATGCGGAAGATGCGGCGCTTGTAGAGCTTGTAGGACGCGACCTGCAGCATGACCGAGACGGTTTCGGCCACGAACACGCCGCCCATGATCGCCAGCACGATTTCCTGGCGCACCAGCACGGCGACCACGCCGAGCGCGGCGCCGAGCGCCAGCGCGCCGACGTCGCCCATGAACACCTGCGCCGGGTAGGCGTTGAACCACAGGAAGCCCAGGCCGGCACCGGCGATGGCGACGCAGAACACCGCGATCTCGCCGACGCCGGCGATGTACGGGATGCCGAGGTACGAGGCGATCTTGATGTTGCCGCTGGCGTACGCGAACACGGCCAGCGCCGAGGCCACCAGCACCGTCGGCATGATGGCGAGGCCGTCGAGGCCATCGGTCAGGTTGACCGCGTTGCTCGAGCCGACGATGACCAGGTAGACCCACGGGATGAAGAACCAGCCGAGCGGGATCGCGATGTCCTTGAACAACGGCACGATCAGCTGCGTTTCGATCGGCGTCTGCGCCGTGCCGTAGATGGCGAACGCGGTCGCGAAGCCCGCCACCGACAGCCAGAAGTACTTGGCGCGCGCCGACAAGCCCTTGCTCGAGCCGTAGCGGATCTTCTTGTAGTCGTCGACGAAGCCGACCGCGCCGAACGCCAGCGTCACCAGCAGCGAGAACCAGACGAAGCGGTTGCCGAGGTCGGCCCAGAACAGCGTCGCGATGGTGACCGCGGCCAGGATCATCGCCCCGCCCATGGTCGGCGTGCCGGCCTTGGCCAGGTGCGTCTGCGGGCCGTCGTCACGCACCACCTGCCCGATCTGGTGGAAGGTCAGCTTGCGGATCAGCCAGGGCCCGAAGATGAAACAGAACGTGAGCGCCGTCAGCGTCGACAGGATCGCGCGGAAGGTCAGGTAATTGAAGACGCGGAAGCCGCTTTCCAGCGTCTGCAGCCACTGCGTCAGTTCGTAAAGCATTCAGTGCGTCTCCGACTCTTCACCGGTCAGGCCGGCGACCACGCGTTCCATGCGCGAGCTGCGCGAACCCTTCACCAGCACCGCGACCTCGGCCGTCAGCCGCTCGTGCACCTCGGCGACCAGCGCCGCGACGTCGTCGAAATGCACCGCGCCGGCGCCAAACCCGGCCGCAGCGGAACGCGCCAGTGCGCCGACCGTGTACAGGCGCTCGATGCCGAGCGCGCGCGCGTCCTCGCCGGCGGCGAAATGCAGCTGCTCGCTGCTGCGGCCAAGCTCGCCCATGTCGCCGAGCACCAGCCAGCGGCGCCCCTGCACGCCGGCGAGCAACTCGAGGCCGGCGCGCAGCGAGCTCGGGTTGGCGTTGTAGGTGTCGTCGAGCAGCCGCGCGCCGTTGTGCGCGCGCCGCCAGCTCAGCCGACCGGGCGCGGGCCGCACCGCCATCAGGCCGGCGGCGATGTCGCGGAGGTCCATGCCGAGGGCCACGGCGCAGGCCGCCGCCGCCAGCGCGTTGCGCACGTTGTGCGCGCCGGGCAGCGGCAGCGTCACGTTCTGGTTGCCGACCGGCGTCTCGAGCACGAAGTCCGTCGCCGTCGGCGCTTCCGGCGGCTCGGGCTGCGGGTTGGCCGCGCGCACGTTGGCGCCTGCGGCGAGGCCGAAGGTCAGGATGTCGGCGTCGCCGGCCAGCTCGCGCCACAGCGGCGCATAGTCGTCGTCGGCGTTGATCACCGCGATGCCGCTGTCGCCCAGCGCGGCGAACAGCTCGCCCTTGGCGTTGGCCACGCCCTCGCGTGAGCCGAAGCCCTCGAGGTGCGCGTCGCCGGCGTTGTTGACCACGCCGATCTCGGGCCGCGCCAGCTCGGCCAGCCGCGCGATCTCGCCGGGATGGTTGGCGCCCATCTCGATGATCGCGGTCTTGTGCTCCTCGCGCAGCGACAGCAGCGTCAGCGGCACGCCGATGTGGTTGTTGAGGTTGCCGACGGTGGCCAGCACCGGGCCGCGCCGCGCGCAGATGCTCGACAGCAGCTGCTTGACCGTGGTCTTGCCGTTGCTGCCGGTGACGCCGATCACCGGGATGTGGAAGTCGCCGCGCCAGGACACCGCGTAGTCCTGCAACCCTGCCAGCGTGTCCTTGACGATCACTTGCGGCAGGTTCGACGGCTGCGGCTCGGACACCAGCGCGCCGGCGGCGCCGGCCTTGCGCGCCTGCTCGATGAAGTGGTGGCCGTCGAAGCGCTCGCCCTTGAGCGCGACGAACAGGTCACCCGGCGCGAGCGCACGCGTGTCGGTGGCGACGCGCGTGAAGCGCGCGTCGCTGCCGTGGAGCGGCGCTTCGAGTCGGCGGGCCAGGTCGGACATGCGCTCCATCACCTTTGCCCCACGAGCTGCGCCACGAAGGCGCGGTCGCTGAACGAGCGGCGCTCGCTGCCGTAGAGCTGGTAGTCCTCGTGGCCCTTGCCGGCCACCACCACGACGTCGTCGACGCCGGCCTGGCGCACGGCGCCCTCGATCGCCTGCGCGCGGTCGTGGATCACCGGAGCGGAGAAGCCCCTGGGGAAGCCAGCCTGGATTTCGCGCACGATCGCGGCCGGATCCTCGGAGCGCGGGTTATCGTCGGTGACGATGACGCGATCGGCATGCTGGGCCGCGGCCGCGGCCATCAGGGGCCGCTTGCCGCGGTCACGATCGCCGCCGCATCCGAACACGCACCACATCGTCGCGCGGCAGTGTGCGCGAACCGCGTGCAAAACCTGTGCAAGCGCCTGCGGCGTGTGCGCGTAGTCCACCACCACCAGCGGCGCGGCCTGCGGCCCGCGAAAGCCCTCGATGCGGCCCGGCACGGTCGGCGCGGCCGACAGCGCGGCCGCGGCTTGCGCCAGCGGCACGCCCTTGTCGAGCAGCGCCGCGAGCGCCGCCAGCAGGTTGTAGGCGTTGAAGCGGCCGAGCAGGCGGCTGTCGAGGCGCGCCGTGCCCGCGTGGGTGGTGGCCTCGAAGGCGATGCCCGAAGCGCGCAACTGGAGGCTGCGGCCAATCACATGCCGCGCCGTCGGCGCATCGCCATCGAGACCATAGAGCGTGAGCCGGAACGATGCCCCGGCGAATTCCTTCGACCAGGCGGCGCCGGCGGCATCGTCGCGGTTCAGCACGATGCCTTGCGCGCCGTAGTCGGCGAAAAGTTTCTTCTTGGCCGCCGCGTAGTTCTCGAGCGTGCCGTGGTAGTCGAGGTGGTCGCGGCCGACGTTGGTCAGCACGGCGGTGTGGAACGCCATGCCGCCAACCCGCGCCTGGTCGAGCGCGTGCGACGAGACCTCCATGGCCACCGCGCGCAGGCCGTCGGCGCGCGCCTGCTGCAGGCGGCGCTGCAGGTTCACCGGATCGGGCGTGGTGTGGTCGCCGGGCGCGAGCGCGCTGACGCGCCCACTGCCGAGCGTGCCGACGTACAGGCACGGCTCGCCGAGCGCGTCGAGCGCCTGTGCGACGAGCCAGGCGGTGGAGGTCTTGCCATCGGTGCCGGTGATGCCGACCGCGTGCAAGCTCCGCGAAGGATGGCCGAAGAAGCGCGCCGCGATCTCTCCGACGCGGCGCGAAAGTCCTTCGACCGGAACCGACGGAATGTCCACCGCCGGCTTTGTCACGCCGGGCGCTGGCTCCCACAGCAGCGCGCCGGCGCCATTGGCGAGCGCCTGCGGCAGAAAATCGAGGCCGTGCTGCCGGGTGCCGCGGCAGGCCAGGAACAGGGAGCCGGCGCGCACTTGGCGGCTGTCGAGCGACAGGTCGCTGACGGAAACGTCCGGGGCGCTGCTGGCGAAGCCGGCGACGAGTTCAGGCAGGCGGCGCACCACGACGGAGGGCGGCATGCCGGTCATGTCCTCGGTTCCTGCCCGGGCACGCGGGCCGTATTCGTCAGCGGCGTGCCGTCCGGCGCGAGCTGCAGCTGGCGCACGGCCGAGCGCATGACGTTGGAGAACACCGGCCCGGCGACCTGGCCGCCGTAGTACTCCTTGTTGCGCGGCTCGTCGATCATGACCAGGCCGACGAGGCGCGGATTCTCGGCCGGGACCATGCCGATGAACACCGACTGATGGCGGTCGTCGAAGTAGCCGCCGGCGGTGTGCTTGCGCACGGTGCCGGTCTTGCCGGCCACGCGATAGCCCGGCACCGCGGCCTGCACGCCGGTGCCGTCGCCGACGGTGACGTCCTCCATCAGGCGGCGCACCTGGCGCGCTACTTTCACCGAGACGGCGCGCTGCGGCGGCACGCCCTCGCCGCCAGCGACCACGCGCAGCTGCGGCAGCAGGCCGTCGTTGGCGAGCGCGGCGTAGGCGCGCACCAGCTGCAGCGCGTTCACCGAAATGCCGTAACCGTAAGACGCGGTCGCCGTGGCGATCTGGCCCCAGTCGTCGTGCGAGCGGAACACGCCGGTGGCCTCGCCTGGATAGCCGGAGGTCACCGGCTCGCCGAAACCGAACTTCTGGTAGCCGCTCCACACGGCCTCGGGCCCGAGCGCGAGGCCGATGCGGGCGGCGCCGACGTTGCTCGAGCGCGACAGCACGCGCGCGAGGTTCACCGCGCCGACCGGATGGACGTCGCGCACGGTCAGCGAGCCGATCTTGAAGAAGCCCGGCCCGGTGTCGATGACGCTGTCCGGACGGTAGCGGCCGAGCTCGAGCGCCTGTGCCACCAGCAGCGGCTTGATGGTCGAGCCGGGCTCGAACAGGTCGGTCACGGCGCGGTTGCGCAGGCCGCGGCTGTCGCGATCTTCCGGGCGATTGGGGTTGTAGCCCGGCTGGTTGGCCATCGCCAGGATCTCGCCGGTCTTCGCATCGAGCACGACGATCAGCCCGCCGCGCGCGCGATGGCTGGTGACCGCGGCCTTGAGCTCGCGGTAGGCGATGTACTGCAGCCGCAGGTCCAGCGTGAGCGCAAGGTCGCGGCCGGCGACGGCCGACTCGAAATCACCGCTCTGCTCGACGATGCGGCCCGAGCGGTCGCGCACCACGCCGCGCGCGCCGGCCTTGCCGGCCAGCGGCGTGTCGAGCGCGGCCTCCATGCCCTCCTGGCCGCGGCCGTCGATGTTGGTGAAGCCGACGACGTGGCCGGTCACCTCGCCCGCCGGGTAATAGCGCCGGTACTCGCGCTGGCCGAACACGCCGGGCGCCTTCAGCGCCAGCACGCGATGCGCCTCGGCCGGGTTCATGTGGCGGCGCAGGTAGACGAAGTGCTTCTCGCGGCGCGCGTTGAGGAAGCGCCGCAACTCGCCGGGCCCGAACTCGAGCAGCTTGGACAGCGCCGGCAGGTACTCGGGCGCCTTCAGTACTTCCGCCGGGATCACCCACAGCGACTCGACCGGCGCCGACAGCGCCAGCGGCTCGCCGTAGCGGTCGCGGATGGCGCCGCGGTGGGCGGGCACGGTGACGGTGCGCAGCGCGCGCTTGTTGCCCTCGGCCGTGAGGAAGTCGCGCTGCACCACCTGCAGCTCGAAGGCGCGCGCCATCACCGTGCCGGCGCCCACCACCAGCACCCCCATCACCGCAAGGCGGCGCCAGGACGACACTTCCCCGCCGGGCCGCCGCTCGCGCTCGGGTAATTCGTTCACGGTGCGACGCCTCCGCGACCTTCGGTCGCTTCGGACGCCGCCCTCACCACCCGCGTGTCGCGCGGCTCGGTCATCTTCAGCTTGTCGCGGGCGATCTGCTCGACGCGGCCGTGGTGCGCCAGCGTGGCTTCCTCCAGCTGCAACTGCGACCACTCGGTCTCGAGCCGTGCCTTCTCGGCGCGCAGCTGCTCGAGCTGGTGCACCAGCGTGCGGTTCTCGTGCTTGGTCTTGACCACGATCAGCGCCGAGCCGACCACGCTCAGCGCCAGCGCGACCATGAACGCCCAGTCGCGGCGCGTCATGAAATCCGCTCGGCGACGCGCAGCACGGCGCTGCGCGCGCGAGGGTTGGCGGCGACTTCGGCGTCCGAGGCGAATTGCTTCTTGCCGGCGAGCGCGAGCGTGGGGGCAGCGCCCCGCGCGGCGTCGCGCATGAAACGCTTGACGATGCGGTCCTCGAGCGAGTGGAAGCTGATGACGACCAGCCGGCCGCGGGGCGCGAGCACGGCAATCGCCTGCGCCAGCGCGCTGGCCAGTTGCTCGAGCTCCTGGTTCACGTGCAGGCGCAGCGCCTGGAAGCTGCGCGTCGCCGGGTGGATCTTCTGGCGCGGGCCGCGATGCACCGACAGGATCAGCCCGGCCAGTTGCGCCGTGGAAGTCAGCGGGCCGGCCTGGCGCGCGGCGACGATGGCGCGCGCGATGGCGCGGCTGTTGCGCTCCTCGCCCAGGGTCCACAGCACGTCGGCGATGTCCTTCTCGGACGCGCGCGCGAGGAACGCGCTGGCGGACTCGCCTTCGCGCGGGTCCATGCGCATGTCGAGCGGGCCGTCCTTGCCGAAGGAGAAGCCGCGCGCCGCGTCGTCGAACTGCGGCGAGGACACGCCGAGGTCGAGCAGCAGGCCGGCGACGCGTCCGGTCAGCCGTTCCGCCGTGCACACCGCCCCGAGGGTGGCGAACGCCACGGGGTGGAAGCGGAAATTGGCGTGCTTCGCAGCAAGCGCGCCGGCGGCCCCGGCCGCGGCGGGGTCGCGGTCGAACGCGTGCAGCATCCCGGAGGGGGAGAGCCGGGACAGGATGGCGCCGCTGTGGCCGCCGCGGCCGAAGGTGCCGTCGAGGTAAATGCCGTCCGCACGGAGGGACAGTCCGGTGAGCGATTCTTCGAGCATCACCGGAAGGTGGGTCTGCATGCGGGGACTAAGCCCGGGGAGGTAAAGGGCCTGGCGGCGAGCTGCAGGCATGCGCGCTCACCGCTTCAGGGACGCGAACGCGTCGGCCAGCTCGTCGGCCTGCGTCGCACTGAACTTCTCGGTCCAGATGTCCTCGGACCAGATCTCGATGCGCTTGTTCTGGCCGACCGCCACCGCGCGGCTGTCCAGGTGCGCCAGCTTGCGCAGCAGCTGCGGCAGCAGCACGCGGCCCTGCTTGTCGATTTCGGTTTCCTCGGCGTGGCCGATGAAGGCACGCGTGGCCAGGTCGGCTTGCTTGCGGTCGGCGAGCTGGTCGATCTGCTCCACGACCTGGTTGAAGGTCGCGACCGGGTAGATCTCGATGCAGGGCTGGTAGGAGCGCGTGATGAACACCTGCGGGCCGAATTTTTCGGCCAGGCGCTGGCGAAACCGCGCGGGAATCGCAAGGCGACCCTTGTCGTCCACGGTCAGCAGGTGCGACCCAGCGAACATGACTCCCTAGCCCCCTAGCGCTTCGCGAAATCCGGCTGTGAACAAACACCAGACCCCGCAGTCCTCCACGTAGTTCCACTTTATTCCACTTAAACCCACAATGCAATAGAAATATCCAAGTGGAACAAGGACTTATGAGGGAATCCGACCGGGCGGATTAGGACATATCTTGTCCAAAATAAACAGATAGTTAGCTGTGGATATTAATGTGGATTATTAGGCCGTCCCTCGACGGGATCCGGCCTGCCGGCGCCCCAAATTAAGGTGGCCCCGGGGGGCGTTTTGCGCCACCGGGGCCACGGGCACCAACAACATCAAAAGGAGTCAGCCTGTAAGCCGGGTTCTGTCGAAAGCAACCATTCCTCTGGGACCTGCGTCACCGCAAGCCTCTGGCAGCCTACCCGGAAGGCGCGCGGGCCGCGCGTAGCGAAGACCTTGTTGCTATTGGACTTCGCGTCCTTCCCTATTTGGCCTTGCTCCGGACGGGGTTTGCCATGCCGCGAGCGGTTGCCCGTCGCGCGGTGCGCTCTTACCGCACCATTTCACCCTTGCCAGCCCGCCACCTTTTGCAAGATGAAGGACTTCGGCGGTTTGCTTTCTGTTGCACTTTCCGTCGGCTCGCGCCGCCGAGAAGTTATCTCGCGTCCTGCCCGGTGGAGCCCGGACTTTCCTCCACGCCTTGCGGCGCAGCGGTTGCTCGGCCAACTCCGGGGCGGATTCTACGCTGAATCAGGGGTCTGTCCCCGATTCGGCCTCGGCAACGCCCTCGTGGCCACCCAGGCGCACGGCGATCGCGTACAACTCCTTGCGCGGCAGCCCGGTGAGCTCGGCGGCGAGCTTGGCCGCCTTCGAGGCGCCGAGCTCTTTCAGCAGGGTCTTGAGGATGCGCTCGGCTTCCTGCGGCGCCGCCGCGGCGGCGTCGGCGCCCTCGAGCACCAGCACGAACTCGCCGCGCTGGCGGTTCTCGTCGGCGCTCAACCAGGCCGGCAGCTCGCGCGCGGCGGCGGTGTGGCTCTCCTCGAACAGCTTGGTCAGCTCGCGCGCCACGCACACGCGCCGCTCGCCGAGCCCTTGCGCCAGCGCTTGCAGCGTCTCCGCGATGCGGTGCGTGGACTCGTACAGGATCACGGTGCGCGTCTCGGTGGCGAGCTCGGCCAGGCGGTGCCGGCGCGCTTCCTCGCGCGCCGGCAGGAAGCCCTCGAACACGAAGCGGTCGGTCGGCAGCCCGGCGACGGACAGCGCCGCGAGCACCGCCGACGGGCCGGGTACCGCGATCACGGGAATGCCGACGGCGCGTGCCTCGCGCACCAGGCCGAAGCCCGGGTCGCTGACCAGCGGCGTGCCGGCGTCTGAGACCAGCGCGACACTGCGGTCCTTGCGCAACTGGTCGAGCACGTCGCGCGTGGCGTCGGCCTCGTTGTGCTCGTGCAGCGACAGCATCTTCTTGCGCACGCCGAAGTGCGCCAGCAGCGCGCCGGTGACGCGCGTGTCCTCGGCCGCGATCAGGTCCACGCTGTCGAGGATCTTCAGCGCGCGCGGCGACAGGTCGCCGAGGTTGCCGATCGGCGTCGCCACCACGTACAGGTGGCCAGGACGCACCTCGGAAGTGGGCTCGCTCATGGGAATCCCGTTGCGGGGAGCGCATACTTTATCGCGGCCATGGGCCGCTCCTACAATCCCTCATGGCCCCTCCCCGTTTCCCCGTCCCGATGCTGCTCGCCGTACTGCTGATCGCGGCCTGCGCCGCCGGACCGGGTGGCGGCCGCGCCACTGCGGGCGACCCCGACTCCGTGCTCAGCGCCGCCGAAGCCGATCTGGCCGGCGGCCATCCCGACGCCGCGCGCCAGTGGCTGACCGGCCTGCGGCCGGAGCAACTCGATCCTGCCCAGCGCCTGCGCGCGCAACTGCTGCAGGCCGAGATCCTGCTGGCCGAGGATCGGCCGGTCGAGGCGCTGCAGGCGCTGCCGCTGACCACCGAGCTGCGGGCGCAGCCGCAGCTCGCGCCGCGCGCCGAGGCCGACCGCGCCCACATCTTGTTCCGCCTCGGCGACGCCGTGGGCGCGACGCGCACGCTGGTCGCGCGCGAGAAGCTGCTCACCGACCCGGCGCAGGTGGCGGCCAACCGCGCGGCGCTGTGGGAAGGGCTGCGCACCACCGACCTCGAGGCGACGATGAGCACGCGCCTGATGAAGGCCGATCCGGTGACCAAGGGCTGGATCGAGTTCGCCACGATCCGCCGCTCGGTCTGGTTCGATCCGCGCGACATGCACGCGCGCCTCGCGCAGTGGCGCAGCGAGTATCCGGCCCATCCGGCCGAGCAGCACGCGCAGGACCTGGCCCAGCCGGCGGCCGCCTCGCGCAAGGCCATGCGCTCGGTGGCGCTGCTGCTGCCGCTGTCCAGCCGCAACAGCGCGGGCGCCGAGGCGGTGCGCGACGGCTTCCTCGCCGCCTGGTACGGCGCGCGCGGCGTGCAGTCCGTGACGCCCACGATCGAGGTCTACGACACCGGCGCCACGCCCGACTCGCTGATGGCCGCCTACCGCCGCGCGCTCGACGCCGGCGCGCAGTTCGTGATCGGCCCGCTCACGCGCGAGGACACGACGGTGCTGGCGAACAGCGGCCGCCTGGCGGTGCCGGTGCTGGCGTTGAACTACCTCGACCCGGGCAAGCAGGCGCCCTTCAACCTGTTCCAGTGGGGCCTGGCTCCGGAAGACGAGGCGCGCCAGGCGGCCGAGCGCGCCATCGCCGACCGCCAGGGCCGCGCCGTCGTGCTGGTGCCCGAGGGCGACTGGGGCGACCGCGTGCTGCGCGCCTACAAGGAGCGCTTCGAGGCGCTCGGCGGCCAGGTCATCGAGTCGGGCACCTACAACCCGGCCGAACGCGACTTCTCCGACCCGATCCGCCAGCTGCTGGCGCTGAATGCCAGCGAGGAGCGCCACCGCGCGCTGACCAACGTCATTGGCGTGCAATCGCAGTTCCAGCCGCGCCGGCGCGACGACATCGACGTCGTGTTCATCGGCGCGCGCCCCGAGCAGGCGCGCCAGCTCGGCCCGCAGCTGCGCTTCCACCGCACCGGCGAGCTGCCGATCTACGCCACCGCGCAGGTGTTCGACGGTGACCCGCCGGTCGCCGACCTCAATGGCCTGCGCTTCTGCGACATGCCGTGGATGATGGCCAGCGACGGCGACGCCGCGCAGCTGCGCGGCCGGATGAAAGCCCTGTTCCCGGCGCGGCCGAAGGAATACGCGCGCCTGCTGGCGCTCGGCCACGACGCCTACCTGCTGGTGCAGCTGATCGAGAGCGGCGCGCTGCAGCCGGGCTCGTACTTCCCGTCGATCAGCGGCACGCTGTCGCTGCGCAACGACGGCGTCATCACGCGCGGCCTGACCTGCGCCGAGATCCGCAACGGCGCGCTGAAGGCGCTCGACCTGCCGCAGGCGTCGTCGCGCTGATGGACGGCAGCGCTGCCGAGGACGAGGCGCTGCGCTTCCTGCAGCAGCGTGGCCTGCGCCTGCTGGCGCGCAACTGGCGCTGCAAGCTCGGCGAGCTCGACCTGGTCATGCAGGACGGCGACACCGTCGCGGTGATCGAGGTGCGCTCGCGCGCGCGCAGCGACTGGGGCGCGGCGGCCGAGACCGTCGACGCCCGCAAGCAGGCGCGCCTGGTGCGCGCGACCAAGCTCTGGCTCGCGCGCAGGCCGGAGCTGGCGGAGCAACCGCTGCGCTTCGACGTGGTCACGCTGGACGCGGGGACCCTTGATTGGCGGCGCGAGGCGTTCGATGTCCAGGAGTGAGCTGCCGGCCGCCGCGCTGCAACGCATGGGCGAGATCTTCGGCGAGCGCCTGCGCACCGAGCCGGCCGACTGCCTGCCCTACGGTTACGACAACAGCCGGCGCGTCGCGCTGCCGCAGGCGGTCGCCTTCGCGCGCACGCACGACGAGGTCGCGACTCTCGCCGCCACCTGCCACGAGCACGGCGTCGTGCTGATCGCGCGCGGCCGCGGCACCAACACCACTGGCGCGACGGTGCCGATCGCGGGCGGCGTGGTGCTGTCGTTCGAGCAGATGTCGAAGATCCTGCGCGTCTCGCCCGGCGACCGCCTGCTCGAATGCGAAGGCGGCGCGATCAACGGCGACGTGCAGGTCGAAGCCGGCAAGTACGGCCTGTTCTGGGCGCCGGACCCGACCAGCCTCGGTTACTCCTCGGTCGGCGGCAACCTGGCCTGCAACGCCGGCGGCCCGCGCGCGGTGAAGTACGGCACCGCGCGCGACAACATCCTGGGCCTGCGCGCCGTCACCGCGACCGGCCGCACGCTCAAGACCGGCTGCTACACGACCAAGGGCGTGGTCGGCTACGACCTGACGCGGCTGATCGTCGGCTCCGAAGGCACGCTCGCCATCATCACGGAGGCGGCGCTGAAACTGCTGCCCAAACCCGAGACGGTGCGCACGCTGCGCGCCTGTTATCGCGACGAGGCCAGCGCCGCCGCGGCGGTGTCGCGCCTGATGGCGCAGCCCGAGACGCCGAGCGCGCTCGAGTTCATGGACGGCGACTCGGTCGGGCTGGCCCAGGGCTACAAGCGCTCCGACCTGCCCGAGGGTACCGGCGCACTGCTGATCGTCGAGGTCGACGGCTACGCCGAGACCATCGGCGCCGCGGTCAAGGCGGTTTCCGCCGCGGCGAAAGGCGACGGGCTGCTGGAACTCAAGGCCGCCGCCAACGACGCCGATTCCGAGGCACTGTGGACCGCGCGCAAGGTGCTGTCGCCGGCGCTGAGGAAACTGGCGCCCAACAAGATCAACGAGGACGTCGCCGTGCCGGTGTCGCGCATGACGGAGCTGATCGGCGGACTGCGCGCGCTGTCGCAGAAGCACGGCATCCGCATCGTGAATTTCGGCCACGCCGGCAACGGCAACATCCACGTCAACCTGCTCGGCGACACCTCCGACCCGGCGCAGAAGGCGGCGTTGCACCAATGCCTCGAGGAGGCCTTCCGCCTGGTGCTGTCGCTCGAAGGCACGATCTCCGGCGAGCACGGCGTCGGCATCGAGAAGCGCGACTACGTCGGCTGGGAGATCGCGGCGGACACGCTCGCGACCATGCGCGAGCTGAAGAAGGTGTTCGACCCGAAGGGCATTCTGAATCCCGGAAAGTGTTTGCCGGGAATCTAGTGTCATCCCGAGCGCAGCGAGGGATCTTGCTGTAGAGGCAAGATCCCTCGTCGCGGAGCCTGTCCTGAGCCTGTCGAAGGGCTCCTCGGGATGACACGCGCTACGCGCGTGTCACTTCACGACCCTGAGCTTCGGCTTGCCGCTCGGTGGCGGGGTCGGCCCGGACTTGCCGGACTTGTCGGTCGGATCGGTCGGCTCGATCTCGCCGAACACGTGGCCCTCGCCGTTCTCGCGCGCGAACACGGCCAGCACCGCGCCGGCGGGCACCTGCACCTCGAACGGCTTGCCGCCGAAGCGCGCGAAGAAGCGGATCGGGTCGTGGCGCAGGTCGAGGTTCTGCACCGCCATCGGGCTGATGTTCAGCGTGATGCGGCCTTCCGAGACGAAATCGCGCGGCACCACCACGCCCTCGGCGTCGGCGGAGATCAGCAGGTGCGGCGTGTAGCCGTTGTCGGCCGCCCAGTCATAGACCGCGCGGATCAGGTAGAGACGACGGGACTTCGCCATCGCAGCGATGCCTAGCGGAGCGCGCGCTCGGCCGGCGTCAGGCTGTGCGCGAACGCATGGCGGTTGAAGATGCGCTCGGTGTAGCGCTGGATCAGCTTGCCCGATGCGCCGAGCTCCACGCCCAGCGACGGCAGGCGCCACAGGATCGCGGCCCACAGCGCGTCCACGCAGGAGAAGTCGCCCGACAGGAAGTAGTTGCGCGCGGTGAACAGTTGCGCGCCGGAGATCAGGCTCTCCTGCAACTGCTTGCGCGCCTTCTGCGCGACGCCGGCCGGACCGCTGCGGATCTGCTCGATCAGCGGGAACAGGTCCTGCTCGATGCGGCTCAACGCGAGGCGCAGGCGCGCGCGCGCCGACGGCTCGACCGGCATCAGCGGCGG
>JANNLM010000157.1:0-17451 GCA_031396825.1 Gammaproteobacteria bacterium
AGCGACGCGACACAGGCCAGGAGAACGTCATGACTCAAGCACCGAGCGCCGAGGCTTCCGCAGTGTTCGTGCGCGCGCAGCAATTGCGCGCCACCGGCAAGTCCGTGCACACGCGCGAGATCATCGAGCTGTGCCAGCGCGCCATCAAGATCGACCCGAACTTCGCGCGCGCCTGGGCGCTGCTGGCCGTGAGCCAGACGCTGCTCGGCTTCGACGCCGGGTCCGGTGAAGACGGCGCCGAGGCCGCCGGCAAGGCGCTGGCGCTCGACCCGAACCTGGCCGAGGCCCACGCCGTGAAGGGCCGGCTGCTGATCGGCAGCGGCAAGGCGGACGAGGCCAAGGCCGAGATCCTGCGTGCGCTGGAGCTCGACCCCGAGTCCTACGATGTCAACGCGGCGGCGGCGCGCTACTACATCGCCACCAAGAAATACGGCGACGCCATCAAGCACCTGACCCAGTGCGAGAACCTCATGCAGACCGACGTCTGGTCGCTCGGCATGGCGCTGCAGTGCCACGAGGCCCGCGGCGACAACGTCGGCGCGCGCATGGCGGCCCAGCACGGCATGGAGCGCATCAACAAGATCCTGGCGACCGACCCCGAGCACGCGGACGCGCTCGAGCGCGGCGTCACCACGCTGCTGCGGCTGGGCCAGTCGGCCAAGGCCAAGGAGTGGGCGGAGAAGGTGCTCAAGCTCAACCCCGACAGCCGCAGCCTGCGCTACAACATGGCTTGCGCGATGGTGCAGCTCGGCAATTTCGACCGCGCCATCGAGCTGCTCGAGCCGGTCGCGGCGTTCTGCGGCCGCTGGGGCATCGAATGGTTCAAGGTCGACACCGACCTCGACCCGATCCGCAAGGGCGCGCGCTTCAAGCACATGATGGAGGCGGCGGAGGCGCGCCTCGGGGCTGCCGGCTAGCTAGCCGGCCAGCGCCTTGATGCGCGCGACGGACTCTGCCAGCACCTTGTCGCTGGTCGCAAACGACAGCCGCAGGTAGCCCGGCGCGCCAAAGGCCGAGCCCGGCACCACCGCGACGCGCGCTTTCTGCAGCAGCACGTCCGACAGCTCCAGGTCGTCCTTGCAGCCGAGCTTCTTCATCAGGCCTTCGACGTTCGGGAAGGCATAGAAAGTGCCGTCGCCGGGCTCGCACTTCACGCCCGGGATGCCGTTGAGGGCCTCCACCAGGCGGTCGTGCCGGCCCTTGAACGCCTTGACCATCTCGGTGACGCAGGCCTGATCGCCGTTCAGCGCGGCTTCGACGGCGACTTGCGCGATCGAGTTCGGATTGCTGGTGGACTGCGACTGGATGTCGGTCATCGCCGCGATCAGTTTCGCCGGCCCGCAGGCCCAGCCGAGGCGCCAGCCGGTCATCGAATAGGTTTTCGAGGCCGCGTGAATGACCACCGTCCTCTCATACAGATCGGGACAGAGGTTGATGATGTTGGCAAAGGGCTCGGGCGCCCAGAGGATTTTTTCGTACATGTCGTCGGTGGCGATGACGACCTGCGGGTGCCTGCGCAGCACCTCGCCGAGGGCCTTGAGCTCGGCATGCGTGTACGCCATGCCCGACGGGTTCGACGGCGAGTTGATCCAGAACAGGCGCGTGCGCGTGGTGATCGCGCGCTCGAGCTGTTCCGGCGTGATCTTGAAGCGCGTCGCCGCGGTGGTCGGGATGAACACGGGCGTGCCGCCGGCCAGCAGCACCATGTCGGGGTAGCTGACCCAGTACGGCGCCGGGATGATCGACTCGTCGCCGTCGTCGAGCAGCGCCTGGCACAGGTTGTAGCAGGCCTGCTTGCCGCCGGTGGAGGCGACGATCTGGTTCGGCTTGTAGTCGAGCGCGTTGTCGCGCTTCATCTTGTCGGCGATGGCCTTCTTCAGGCTCGGGATGCCGCCGACCGCGGTGTACTTGGTGAAGCCGTCGCGGATCGCCTTGTGCGCGGCTTCCTTGATGTGGGCGGGCGTGTCGAAGTCCGGCTCGCCGGCGCCCAGCGACATCACGTCGACGCCCTGCGCCTTCAGTTCCGCAGCCTTGGCCGTGACGGCCAGGGTCGGGGAGGGTTTGATGCGGCCAACGCGCTGCGACAGGTGGAAGGACACGTTCGTGAACCGCGTGCAAAAGGGCGCGCGATGATACCGAAATTCCGCCGGGTGGGGCGCCCGCCTATACTCCGCCGCCGGGGGTCAAGCCAACCATGCATGCCATCAGCAGGTTTTCGATTGCCGCACTGACAGTGCTCGCTGCCGCCTGCGGCCGCGACACGGGCGTCGGCGGCGCCACCAGCGAAGCCGAGCGGGCTACGGTCGACGCCAACGCGCGCATGGCCGCAAGCCTGAAGCTCGACGAGCCGCAGGCCTTCGAGGATGCCGCACGCGGCCTCATCGCGCGGCCCACCGGGCAGGTCAAGTCCGCCGAGGGCGCGGTGCTGGTCGATTTCGACGCCTTCGCCTTCCTCCAGGGCGCCGCGCCGGCCACGGTCAACCCGAGCCTGTGGCGCCAGGCGCAGCTCAACGCCAACATCGGCCTGTTCAAGGTCGCCGACGGCATCCACCAGCTGCGCGGCTTCGACATTTCGAACATGACGCTGATCGACGGCCGGACCGGCTGGATCGTGGTCGACCCGCTGACCGCGCGCGAGAGCGCGGCGGCCGCGATCGCGTTCGCGCGCCAGCACCTCGGCGACAAGCCGGTCAGCGCCATCATCTTCACGCACAGCCACGCCGACCATTTCGGCGGCGTGCTCGGCGTGACCTCGGCGCAGGACGCGGCGGAGCGCAAGCTGCCGATCGTCGCCCCCGAGGGTTTCATGGAGGAGGCCACCAGCGAGAACGTGATGGTCGGCACCGCCATGGGCCGTCGCTCGGGCTTCCAGTTCGGCAAGGACCTGCCGCGCAACGCCAAGGGCTTCGTCGACGCGGGTCTGGGCAAGGGCGTGGCCTACGGCACCTTCGGCATCCTGCCGCCGAACGTGCTGGTCGGCGCGGACACGGTGGAGATGACGCTCGACGGCGTGGGCTTCGTGTTCCACAACACGCCGAACACCGAGGCGCCGGCCGAGATGACCTTCGAGATTCCGGCGCTGAAGGCCTACTGCGGCGCCGAGATCCTGGCGCAAACCATGCACAACCTGCTGCCGGTGCGCGGCGCCAAGGTGCGCGATTCGCTGGGCTGGGCCGGCTACCTCGATGACGCGCTGGGCAGGCTCGACGGCATAGAAATCTATTTCGCTTCGCACAACTGGCCGATCTGGGGCCGCGAGCGCATCGCGCAGCACATCACCGCGCAGCGCGACATGTACAAGTACACGCACGACCAGACCGTGCGCCTGATCAACGCCGGCTACACCATGAGCGAGATCGCCGAGCAGGTGAAGCTGCCGGCGTCGCTGCAGTCGACCTTCGGCGCGCGCGGCTATTACGGTGACCTGCGCCACAACGCCAGGGCCGTTTACCAGTTCTATATCGGCCATTACGACGGCAATCCGGCGCACCTCGACCCGCTCCCGCCGGAGACCACGGCGCCGCGTTACCTCCAGCTGATGGGCGGCAAGGCCGGCGTGCTCGAGGCGGCGCAGGCCGCCTACGACAGCGGCGACTTCCGCTGGGCCGCCGAACTGCTCAACCACGTGATGTTCGCCGAGACCGGCAACGCGCCGGCCAAGGACCTGCTGGCCAGGACGTATGAGCAGATGGCCTACATGTCCGAGGCCAGTACCTGGCGCAACAGTTACCTGACCGCTGCCGCGGAGCTGCGCAACGGCCCGCCGAAGAAAGGGCTCGACCGCACGCGCTTCTTCGAGGTGCTGCTGCACACGCCGACCGAACGCTTCCTCGACGCCATGGCGGCGGCGCTCAACGGGCCGGACGCGGCGGGCAAGGACCTCAAGATCAACCTCGTGCTGACCGACAAGCAGGAGTCGCACGTGCTGTGGATCGAACACGCAGTGCTACATCACAAAAAGGCACCACCGGCAGGTGATGCCGACGCCACGCTGGCGCTCACCCACGAGATGTTCGTGCGCATCGTGTCCGGCGCCGCCGGCGCCAAGGACCTGCTGCTCAGCGACGACGTCAAGGTCACCGGCAGCCGCGTCGACCTGGGCCGCTTCTTCGGGTTGCTGGACAAGGCGCCCGGCACCTTCGCCATCGTGACCCCCTAGAATTTCCCACCCCGCCGGTCAACCGGAGCTCCCTGTGGAACTGATGCTCGACCCCAATGTCTGGATCGCTTTCCTGACCCTGGCGGCCCTGGAGATCGTCCTCGGCATCGACAACATCATCTTCATCTCGATCCTGGCGGCCAAGTTGCCGCCCGACCAGCAGGACCGTGCGCGCAAGCTGGGCCTGGCGCTGGCCGCGATCACGCGCCTGCTGCTGCTGTTCTCGCTGGCCTGGATCATGGGGCTGACCAAGCCGCTGTTCGCGGTGCTCGGCATGGAGATCTCGGTGCGGGACCTGATCCTGATCGTCGGCGGCCTGTTCCTGCTGGCGAAGAGCACGATGGAGATCCACGACAAGCTTGAGGGCGAGGAGGGCCACGCCGCCGCGCGCGTGCCGGCGTCGTTCAACGCGGTGATCGGCCAGATCCTGCTGCTCGACGTGGTGTTTTCGCTCGACTCGATCATCACTGCGGTTGGCATGGTGCAGAACGTGTGGGTGATGGCGGCGGCGATCGTCGCTGCCGTCATTGTGATGGTGATGTTCGCCGGTGCGGTCAGCGCCTTCGTCGACCGCCACCCGACCATCAAGATGCTGGCGCTGAGCTTCCTGATGCTGATCGGCATGGCGCTGGTCGGCGAGGGCTTCGACATGCACATCCCCAAGGCCTACATCTACTTCGCGATGGCGTTCTCGGTCGGTGTCGAGATGCTCAACATCCGCTACCGCAAGGTGGCCCGGCCAGTGAAGCTGCATGACCCGTATCACCCGCCCGCGCCACGCGATGGCGGCTGAGCGCGCCACCGCCGGCCGCTTCGAGCTGAAGGCGGACTGGCCGCCGGCCGGCGACCAGCCGGCGGCGATCGACGCGCTGGTGCGCGGGCTCAAGGACGGCCTGTCGCACCAGACCCTGCTCGGCGTCACCGGCTCGGGCAAGACCTTCACCATCGCCAACGTGATTTCGCGCCTGCAGCGGCCGACGCTGGTGCTGGCGCCGAACAAGACCCTGGCCGGGCAACTGTACGGCGAGTTCCACGAGTTCTTCCCGGACAACGCCGTCGAGTACTTCGTCTCGTACTACGACTACTACCAGCCCGAGGCCTACGTCCCGTCGACCGACACCTACATCGACAAGGACAGCTCGATCAACGAGCACATCGAGCAGATGCGCCTGTCGGCGACCAAGGCGATCCTCGAGCGGCGCGACGCCATCATCGTGGCCTCGGTGTCGGCGATCTACGGCCTCGGCGACCCGGAGCAGTACTTCCAGATGGTGCTGCACCTGGTCAAGGGCGGGAAGCTGGGCCAGCGGGAACTTCTCAAGCGCCTGACCGACATGCAGTACACGCGCAACGACGTCGAGTTCAAGCGCGCCACCTACCGCGTGCGCGGCGACGTCATCGACATGCACCCGGCCGAATCGGACGACGAGGCGGTGCGCATCGAGCTGTTCGACGACGAGATCGAGTCGATCACGGTGTTCGACCCGCTGACCGGCGAGCTCAAGCGCAAGGTGCCGCGCTACACCGTGTTCCCGGCCTCGCACTACGTCACGCCGCGCGAGCGCGTGCTCGTAGTGGTGGACGACTTCATGGCCGAGTTGCGCGAGCGGCTCGAAGTGCTCAAGAAGGCCAGCAAGCTGGTCGAGGCGCAAAGACTCGAGCAGCGCACGCTGTTCGACCTCGAGATGATCCGGGAAGTCGGCTATTGCAACGGCATCGAGAACTACAGCCGTTTCCTGTCCGGCCGCAAGCCCGGCGAGCCGCCGCCGACGCTGTTCGACTACCTGCCGGCCGACGCGCTGGTGGTGGTGGACGAGAGCCACGTGACCGTCCCGCAGCTCGGCGCCATGTACAAGGGCGACCGCTCGCGCAAGGAGACGCTGGTCGCGTACGGCTTCCGCCTGCCGAGTGCGCTCGACAACCGGCCGCTGCGGTTCGAGGAGTTCGAACGCCTGGCGCCGCAGATCATCTTCGTGTCGGCGACGCCGGGACCGTACGAGCAGCAGCGCGCGGGCCAGGTCGCCGAGCAGGTGGTGCGGCCGACCGGCCTGGTGGATCCCGAGGTCGAGGTGCGGCCGGCCTCGACCCAGGTCGACGACCTGCTCGGCGAGATCCGCCTGCGCGCCGAGCGCCACGAGCGCGTGCTGGTCACGGTGCTGACCAAGCGCATGGCCGAGGACCTGACCGACTACCTGGCCGAGCACGGCGTGAAGGTGCGCTACATGCACTCCGACGTGGACACGGTCGAGCGCGCCGAGATTCTCCGCGACCTGCGGCTGGGCGCCTTCGACGTGCTGGTCGGCATCAACCTGCTGCGCGAGGGCCTGGACCTGCCCGAAGTGTCGCTGGTGGCGGTGCTCGACGCCGACAAGGAGGGCTTCCTGCGCTCGGAGCGCTCGCTGATCCAGACCTCGGGCCGCGCCGCGCGCAACCTCAACGGCCGCGTGATCTTCTACGCCGACCGGACCACCGACTCGATGAAGCGCGCGCTCGGCGAGATGGACCGCCGCCGCGCAAAGCAGACGGCGCACAACGCCGCGCACGGCATCACGCCCAAGGGCATCCGCAAGGCGGTGGCCGACGTGCTGCACGCCGGCTACGAGGAGCTGTCGGCGCAGCGCATGCTCAAGGCGGCGGAGGAGGGGGCGGCCTACGCCCAGCTGCCGCCCGCGAAGCTCGGCCGGCTCATCGCCAAGCTGGAGAAGGAGATGCTCGCCGCCGCCCAGAACCTCGAGTTCGAGCTGGCGGCGCGCAAACGCGACGAGATCCGCAAGCTGCGCAGCAGCGCGCTGAGCGCACCCGGCTGACGGGCTTTCTGGTATCTTTCGCGCCCTTGCAGTACGGCCCGTAGGCGCGTAGCTCAGCTGGTTAGAGCACCACCTTGACATGGTGGGGGTCGATGGTTCGAGTCCATTCGCGCCTACCACTTCCTCCCCGTCCGGCGCGCCCGCGGTCGCGCCGTCGTGTAGGCTGGCCTTTCCGCTGACAGGGGCCACGGTGCAAGACAAATATCGCCGCTTCCTCGCCGAAGGCGAGTGGCTGTTCCGCGAGGGTGACCAGGGCGACACCGCCTTCGTCATCGAGAACGGCCTGCTGGAGATCTGCCGCGAGCAGGACGGCCAGCGCGAGCGCATTGCCCAGCTCGGCGCCGGCGACATGCTCGGCGAGATGTCCCTGATCGACAAGCTGCCGCGTTCGGCCTCGGCCTTCGCCCGCCTGCCGACCCGCCTGCGCGTGCTGACGCCGCAGCACCTCAACGAGAAGCTGGCCGACGCCGACCCGCTGCTGCGCCTGCTGCTGAAGATGATCCTGAAGCGCTACCGCGTCGCCACCGACACCGACGGCAAGGCGTCGGAAGGGGAGCAGAAGCAGGACCGCGATGCGGTCATCAAGCGCATCGAGCTGGAGCACGAACTCGAGCAGGCGCTGGAACGCCAGGAATTCGTGCTGTACTTCCAGCCGATCGTGGACCTCGGCAGCTTCACCACCGTCGGCTTCGAGGCGCTGGTGCGCTGGGTCAGCCCGACGCGTGGCTTCGTGCCGCCGGGCGAGTTCATCCCGGTGGTCGAGGAGTCGCACCTGATCCACGGCGTCGGCCGCTGGATCCTGCGCGAGGGCTGCAAGGCGCTGAAGCGCCTGGCCGCCGTGGCGACCGCCCACGGCGACTCGATCTTCGTCAACGTGAACCTGTCCGGCAAGCAGCTGACCACGCCGGACATCTTCGGCGAGATCAAGAGCGCGATCGACGACAGCGGCATCAACCCGAAGCAGCTCAAGCTCGAGATCACCGAGAGCCTGCTGATGAACAACCTGGACTCGGCCACCGAGCTGCTCGACCGCTGCCGCGAACTCGGCGCGCAGATCGCGCTGGACGACTTCGGCACCGGCTATTCGTCGCTGGGCTACCTGCGGCGCCTGCCCATCAACACCATCAAGGTGGACCGCTCGTTCGTCGCCCCCATCATCGAGGACCCCGGCAGCGGCAAGATCCTGCGGGCCATCAGCGCCCTGGGCCGGTCGCTGGGCATGAACCTGGTGGCCGAGGGCATCGAGACCCGCGAACAGGCCCTGGCGGTCCACGAAATGGGCTTCGATTACGGCCAGGGCTACCTGTTCTCCAAGGCCATCCCCGAGGCCAAGGCCCGGGAGCTGCTGACCCAGGACTGGCCCTGGTCCTTCGAGCGCCGGCGCGCCGACAAGCGCGCTTGAGAACCGGCTCCCCAAACCGTAGAATTCGCGCCCCACTGCGCCTGCGTCGGCCGAATGGCTCCACGCGGGCGCTAAGCTTTTGAACCGCCTGGCAAAGAGCCCGGCGTACCGGCCTGAACGAGGAGTCTGCACATCAGCTTGGAACGAGAAGACCGCAAGAACCACCAGATCAACGTGCCGCGGGTGCGTGTGATCGGGGCCGACGGTGAGCAGGTTGGCGTCATGATGACCCGCGACGCCGTGGCCAAAGCCGAGGAACTGGGGCTCGACCTGGTCGAAGTCTCGCCGAACGCCGACCCGCCGGTCTGCAAGATCATGGATTACGGCAAGTACATCTACCAGAAGGACAAGGCGGCACAGCAGGCGCGCAAGAAGCAGAAGCAGATCCAGGTCAAGGAGATCAAGTTCCGGCCCACGACCGAGGAGGCGGACTACCAGACCAAGCTGCGCGCGTTGAAGGCGTTCCTGGAGGAGGGCGACAAGATCAAGGTGACGGTCCGCTTCCGCGGACGCGAGATGCAGCACCAGGAGCTGGGAGCGAAGCTGATGGACCGGGTCAAGGCCGACCTGGAAACGCTGGCGATCATCGAGCAGCACCCGCGACTGGAAATGCGCCAGTCCGTGATGGTGATGGCGCCGAGGAAGACGAAGTAGTTTTGAGCTGTTAAACAAGCCGACTCAGGCTTCAAACGCGCCGAAGGCGCTGCCTGAAGAAGCATTAAATGAAGGAGTAGAGAGATGCCAAAGCTGAAAACCAAGCGCAGCGCCGCCAAGCGCTTCAAGCGCACGGGCAAGGGCGGCTTCAAGCGCGCGAGCGCGTTCAAGCGCCACATCCTGACGAAGAAGTCTGCCAAGACCATTCGCAACCTCCGTGGTCCGACCCAGGTGCACGACTCCGACGTCGCCGAAGTCGCCCAGATGCTGCCGTACAGCTAAGGGAGAACGACCATGGCAAGAGTCAAACGCGGCACGACCGTTCGTGCCAAGCACAAGAAGCTGCTGAAGAAGGCCAAGGGCTACTACGGCGCCGGCAGCCGTTCGATCAAGACGGCGATGCAGCACGTCACGCGCGCGGGCGTCTACGCGTACCGCGACCGCCGGGTGCGCAAGCGCGAGTTGCGCGCGCTGTGGATCCAGCGCATCAACGCGGCCGCGCGCGAGCACGAGCTGTCGTACAGCCGGTTTATCCGCGGACTGACCCTCGCGGGCGTGGCCCTGGATCGCAAGGTCGTCGCCGACCTCGCGGTGCACGACAAGGCCGCGTTTGCCGCGCTGGCCGCGCAGGCCAAGGCACAGCTAGCAGCCTAAGCAGTACTCCGCCTCAAGACAAAGGGAGAAGGCTGAGCAGCCTTCTCCCTTTTTTTGTATCTTTTTCCAAAACCTACAACATGACCGACATCGACTCGCTGTTGGGCAAGGCGCGGCAGGACATCGAAGCCGCGGCCGACGCGCGCGCGCTGGAACAGCTGCGCGTCGACCTGCTTGGCAAGAAGGGCCAGGTCACGGAGCTGCTCAAGCAGCTGGGCGGCATGGCGCCGGACCCGCGCAAGGCCTTCGGCGAGCGGGTCAATCGCGCCAAAGATGAAGTCTCCGGCCTGATCGACGCGCGCAAGCGCGCGCTGGGTGACGCCGAGCTGTCGCGCCGGCTCGCCGCCGAATCCATCGACGTGACCCTGCCGGGGCGCGGCGAGGGGACGGGCGGCCTGCATCCGCTGACCCGGACGGTGCAGCGCATCGAGCGGCTGTTCGCCGAGCAGGGGTTCGCCTCGGTGTCCGGGCCCGAGATCGAGGACGATTTCCACAATTTCGGCGCGCTCAACATCCCGGAGAACCACCCGGCGCGCGCCATGCAGGACACCTTCTACGTGCAGGGCGGCAAGAAGCTGCTGCGCACGCACACCTCGCCGGTGCAGATTCGCACGCTCGAAAAGCTGGTGAAGTCGGGCGGCAAGCCGCCGGTGCGCATCATTTGCCCCGGGCGCGTGTACCGGAAGGACCTCGACCGCACGCACAGCCCCATGTTCCACCAGGTCGAAGGCCTGTACGTGGCCGAGAAGGTCACGCTGGCCGACCTCAAGTACGACCTGATGACGTTCCTCAAGCGCTTTTTCGAGCGCGACATGGAGGTGATGTTCCGGCCGTCGTATTTCCCGTTCGTCGAGCCGGGCGCCGACGTGCACATCCGCTGGGAAGGCGGCCGCTGGCTCGAGGTGCTCGGCTGCGGCATGGTCCACCCGAACGAGTTCAAGGCGGTCGGGCTCGATCCCGAGAAGTACACGGGCTACGCCTTCGGCATGGGCGTCGAGCGCATGGCGATGCTGCGCTACGGCGTCGACGACTTGCGCCAGTTCTTCGCCAATGACCTGCGCTTCCTGGAGCAGTTCAAGTGAAAGTCAGCCTGTCCTGGCTGCGCGAGTGGGCCAACCCGAAGGCGACGGATGCCGAGCTGGCCGCGCGCCTGACGCGGGCCGGCCTCGAGTGCGAGGCCGAGCCGCTGAAGCTGGCGCTGGCGAAGATCGTGGTCGGCGAAATCCTCGAGGTGAAATCGCATCCGCAGGCCGACCGCCTGCGCGTGTGCCAGGTGAACACTGGCAGCCGCACGCCGTCGACCGTCGTCTGCGGCGCGGCCAACGCGCGCGCCGGCATGAAGGCGCCGGTGGCGCTGCCCGGCGCAAAGCTGCCGGACGGCACCGAGATCAAGGTCTCGGCGCTGCGCGGCGTCGAGTCGGCCGGCATGCTGTGCTCGGCGAAAGAACTGTCCCTGGCGGAGAAATCCGACGGACTGCTGGAGCTCGATGCCGGAGCGAAGGTCGGCCAGCCGATCGCGGAGTACCTGGCGCTCGACGACGCCCTGCTGTCGCTGGAACTGACGCCGAACCGCGGCGACTGCCTCAGCGTCGCGGGCCTCGCGCGCGAGGTGTCGGCGGTGTTTGCCGTGGCGCTGAAGGTGCCGGCGATCAAGCCGGTCGCGGTCACGGCTGCACGGCGCTTCGAGGTGAAGATCGACAGCCGCGTCGACTGCTCGCGCTACGCCGGCCGCGTCATCGAAGGCATCGATCCGAAGGCGCGTACGCCGGACTGGATGCGCGAGCGCCTGCGCCGCTCGGGCCATCGCTGCATTCATCCCGTCGTCGACATCACCAACTACGTGCTGCTCGAGCTGGGCCAGCCGATGCACGCCTTCGACACCGCGAAACTCAGCGGCGGCATCCGCGTGCGCCGCGCCAGGGACGGCGAGTCGCTGCCGCTGCTCAACGAGCAGACCTACACGTTCACCAAAGACGACCTGTTGATCGCCGACGACGCCCGTCCGCTCGCGCTGGCCGGCGTCATGGGCGGCATGCCCTCGGGCGTTTCAAGTTCTACGACCGCGATCTTCCTCGAGAGCGCCTGCTTCAGCCCCGAGCGCGTCGCGGCGACCGGCCGGCGCCTGCGCCTGCCCTCCGATGCGCTGTACCGCTTCGAGCGCGGCGTGGATCCCGACCTGCAGCGGCGCGCGCTCGAGCGCGCCAGCCAGCTGGTGCTCGAGGTCTGCGGCGGCAAGGCCGGGCCGGTCACGGAGAGCGGTGCGCGCAAGTCGAAGGTATTCACGGTCAAGCTGCGCCGCGAGCGGCTGGACCAGTTGCTGGGCCACGTCATCGCGCCGGCCGAGATCGAGCGCCTGCTCAAGCGCCTCGGCATCGGCGTGAAGCGCCGCGGCAAGGCCGGCTGGCAGGCGAGCATTCCTTCGCACCGTTACGACCTGCGCATCGAGGTGGACCTGATCGAGGAAGTCGCGCGCCTGCACGGTTACGAGCGCATTCCGGCCCGCCCCTACGCGGCCGAACTGGCGCCGGCCCCGGTGCCCGAGCGCCGGCCGCTGGACCTCGCGCGCGACCGGCTGGCCTCGCGCGGCTACCAGGAAGTCATCACCTACAGCTTCGTGGATGGGGCGCTGGACCGGCGCCTCGCGCCCGGCGCCAATGCCATCCCACTCGACAACCCGATCGCCGACACGCTGGCGCTGATGCGCACCACGCTGTGGAGCGGCCTGATCCCGGCCTGGCGCTACAACCAGCAGCGCCAGCGCAAGCGCGTACGCCTGTTCGAGATCGGCGTGTGCTTCGAAGAGCAGGGCGGCAAGGTGGTCGAAACCGGGCGCCTGGCCCTGCTGGCGGCCGGTACCGCCCTGGCCGAGCAATGGGGTCAGCCGGCCCGCGCGGTGGACTTCTTCGACCTGAAGGCCGACCTGGAAGCCCTTGGCCCCGGCCTGAGCTGCGAGCGGGGAGAGCACCCGGCGCTGCACCCCGGCCAGACGGCCCGGGTCCTTGTGGCGGGCAAACCAGCCGGCTGGCTGGGGGTAATGCACCCCCGCCTGGTGGCCGAACTGGACCTCCCTGAGGCCCCTGTGCTGCTGGAGCTGGATACGGCGGCCCTGGCCGAGCACCACCTGCCCAGGGTGGCTGCCCCCTCCGTATTCCCCGCCTCGCGGCGGGATCTGGCCCTCGTCCTGCGGGAGGAGGTGGCCGCCGCCGCCCTGGTGGCCCAGGCCCGCGAGGCCGGGGGAGCGCACCTGCGGGAAGCGGGGGTGTTCGACGTGTACCGGGGGGCAGGTTTACCTAATGGTTTCAAAAGCGTCGCTTTGAGCTTGATTTTTCAAGACAATTCGCGCACCCTAACTGACGAGGAAGTCGAGGCTGCGGTACAGGCGGTAACCCAGCGGCTCCAGGAAAGGTTTGGAGCCACGATCCGGGGGGATAGCGGTGGCAGCGTTGACCAAAGCGGAGTTGGCTGAAGCGCTCTTTGAGCAACTGGGCCTGAACAAACGGGAGGCCAAGGAGTTCGTGGACTTTTTCTTCGAGCAGGTCCGCCACAGCCTCGAGGCCGGCGAGCAGGTCAAACTGTCTGGTTTTGGCAACTTCGAGCTGCGCGACAAGAACCAGCGCCCCGGGCGCAACCCCAAGACCGGCGAAGAGATTCCGATTTCCGCCCGTCGCGTGGTGACGTTCCGTCCGGGCCAGAAACTGCGGTTGAGGGTTGAGAGCGATGCGGGAAGCAGCGAATAACGTTCTGGTCGCGCTGCCGGACATTCCGCGCAAGCGCTATTTCGCCATTGGCGAAGTGAGCGAACTGTGCGCGGTCAAGCCCCACGTGCTGCGCTACTGGGAGCAGGAATTTCCGCAGCTCAAGCCGGTCAAGCGCCGGGGCAACCGGCGCTACTACCAGCACGACGACGTGCAGATGATCCGGCGCATCCGCAGCCTGCTGTACGAACAGGGCTTCACCATTGGTGGCGCGCGCCAGCGGTTGCGCGAGTTGCCCAAGGCCGCCGCCTTGCGGGCCGCCGCTCCGGCGCCGACCGCGCCGGTGCCGATCCTCAAAGGCAAGTTCACCAAGGTCGAGCTCAAGCAGATGCGCACGGAGCTCGAAGCCGCCCTGCGGCTGCTCGAACGCTAGAACAGCAGTTCCCCCGGTAGCCGCGCAGCGGGTTGACCGCTTAGAATGCGCGCCCCTGTCGTTCCTCTCGTGTCGGCGCGTAGCGCAGCCTGGTAGCGCACCTCCTTGGGGTGGAGGTGGTCGGAGGTTCAAATCCTCTCGCGCCGACCAACTAATTCCCGCTCACGCCGCCTTCGGCAGCATCTGCCGGATGAAGGCCTCGCACTCCGGCGTGTCCATGTAGCGCGGCACCGCGTAGAACAGGTGCGCTTCGGTCAACGCCTTGTCGGTGATCGCGGGGATGTCGTCGGCCTTGAGCTTGTCCACCTGGGACGGGATGCCGAACTCCTGGTTCATGGCGCGGACGCGCGCGATGAAGGCGTCGGCCAGCTGCTCGTCGGTCTCGTTGCCCTTCTTCAGCCCGCTGACCTCGGCCAGCTTCGCCAGTCGCGGCGTGCAGTTCGGCTTCGAGAAGTCGAGCACGCGCGGCAGGATGATGGCGTTCGCGAGGCCGTGCGGTACGTGGTAGTACGCACCGAAATTGTGCGCGATGGCGTGCACGTAGCCCACGCCCGCGGTCGTAAACGCCACCCCCGCCTTGAATGAGGCCAGCGCCATGTTCTGGCGAGCCTCGACGTTGCCGCCGTTCTTCACGGCGGTCGGCAGGTTCTGCATGATCAGGCGCGTGGCCTCGAGCGCCTCGGCGTCGGTCTTCGACGTCTGATTGCGCGAGAGGTAGGCCTCGACCGCGTGTGTCAGCGCGTCCATGCCGGTGGCCGAGGTGATAGCTGGCGGTAACCCTGTCATCAGCGCGCCGTCGAGCGCGGCGGCGATCGGCACCATGCGCGGCGACATGATGGCGAACTTGCGCGTGCTGGCCGGGTCGGACACGACCGCGGCGATGGTGACTTCCGAGCCGGTGCCGGCGGTGGTCGGCACGGCGTACAGCGGCAGCAACTTGAACGCCACGCGCATCAGGCCCGACATGTGCACGATCTTGTACGGGTTGGTGGCGCGCGCGGCGATCACTTTCGCCGCGTCGATCGAAGAGCCGCCGCCAATCGCCAGGATCGAGGTGCAGCCGTGCTGCTTGAGCATGGCCAGGCCGTTCTCGATCTGCTCGATGGTGGGATTCGGCAGCACGCCGTCGTAGACCACGAAGCTGACGCCGAGCTGCGTGAGCTTGTCCTGCATCGATTTGAGCAGGCCGAGCTTGACCAGCATCGCGTCGGTCACGATCAGCAGGTTCTTCACGCCCTGCGCGGCGATGTGCTCGCACAATTTCAGGGATGAGCCAGGGCCGGTGAACAGCTGCGGCGTGCGGAAGAACAGCAGCGGCGTGCTGATCTTGAGCAGGAATTGCCAGACCTTGAAGAAAAACACCTTGAGCGCGAACGGCATGTAAACCCCCCGGTTTTGTCGCAGCGAAGTATAGCCAGCCGCGGACGGCGCGGGCCCGGTTTTTGCTAGTCTCAAGCGATGGACATGGGGGGATTTCAGGTGGCCGCGCTGATCAGTGGCGGCATGGGCCTGTCGGTCTGGATCACCGACCGCTCCAGCCCGACCAGCCGCGCGCTGGGCCTGTTCCTCGCCGGCATGGGCGCCGTGATCCTCGCCAGCGCCTACGCCCCCACGGCGCTGCCGCTGCCGGCGTGGACGCGCCTGCTCGGCGTGTTCGACGCCATCGCCTTCGTTGCCGGCACGGAGTGGGGCATCCGCGTCGGCGAAACGGTAGCTTCGCGCGAGTCCATCGGCCCGGGCCGGCGCCTGGTGCGCGCGGCGCAGGGCTGCGTGATCGCGTATGCCGCCCTCGTGGCCTGGCGCCCGGAGTTGCGCGTGTTGAGCCTGACCGGCGCGCTCGATCTCAGCACCCTGGCCGCGCCGGATGCCGGCTTCTTCCTGGTCGCCGCGCCGTGGGTCGTGGCCATGATGCTGGTGCTGGTCGCCGGCGTTCGCGTGCTGCGCCAGGGACCCGACAAGGCTGAAGGCGCGCGCATCGCCTCGATGCTGGCGGTCATGCCGTTGTTCGCGGCGGCGCTGGCTCTGCCGCGCCATGTCGCGCCGCTCGCCATCGCGCTCGGCGAAGTCATCTTCCTGATCGGCGCACTGCGCTACCACAACGTGCAGGGCGCGCGCGGCCTGTTCCTGGCGCAGTTCCTGTCGCCGCAGGTCGTCGACCTCGTGCACAAGCGCGGATTGAAGAACGCCATGACGCGCCGGCGCCAGACCGTGACGATCGTGTGCTGCGACATCCGCGGCTTCACCGCCTACGCGCAGGCCAACCCGCCCGAGCGCGTGCTGCGCCTGCTGCGCGACTTCTACGCCGACATCGGTGCGGTGACCGCGGAGTACGGCGGCACCATCAAGGACCTGGCCGGCGATGGCGCGCTGATCCTGGTCGGCGCGCCGGTGCCCTATCGCGACGAGCCGGCGCGCGCACTTGGCCTGGCCCGCGGGCTGCAGGCCCGCGCACGCCCGACGGTGCGCGGCTATTCGCGCAAGCTCGGGCTCGGCGTCGGCGTCGCCACCGGCGAAGTCGCGGTCGGCATCGTCGGGCAGGGCGCGCGTTACGAGTACGTGGCGGTCGGCCCGGCCGTGAACCTGGCGGCGCGGCTGTGCGACGAGGCCGCGGATGGGGAAATCCGCGCCGATGCGGATACCCTGACCGGCGCGCGCGAGAAATTGCCGGGCAGCGGCGAGTTGCGACAGCTGAAGGGCGTGGGCCGCGAGGTGCCGACCTACGTCGTCAGCACGGAGCCAGCCGACGCCTAGCGTTTCGGCGGCGGTCCGCCCTTGCCGAACAGCAACGTGCCCAGGGACCCGAAGCGCGGAATCTCCTTCGACACGACCTCGGTGTGGCTGGCGACCTGCTCGACGTACCAGGCGACGCGGAACACGGCCAGCACGAACTCGAGCGTGATGCGCAGCGCGGTCACCAACCCGAAGAACATCAGCGGCCCGATCGCGAGCCAGACCAGGCCCTCGTTGGTGGACTCGCGGAAGCGCAGCACGACGAAGTAGACCGTGAACAGCGCCGCCAGCACGATGCCGAAGCCGTAGACGCCCGGCAGCATGCGCGTGGTCATGAACGTGGTGAACTGGAAGTCGAACAGCTCGCGAAAGAACTCGCGCACCAGCGCCCAGGCGCTGGTGGGCGTGGGGGGTTCGGTCACGGCGCCGGTTTTTTCTTCGGGCATGCCCGCATCATAGCCCCGCGCAGCTAGCCGCCGATGCGCCGCGGCCCGTAGGGCAGGTCCTTCTTCTCGAGGTTGCGGGCCACCGCGATGCGCTGGTTGCGCTTGCCCAGCAGCTTGCCCTGCCAGCGGCGCTCGGCGGCCAGAGCGCCGGTCTCGGTGCTGCTCCAGGCCTGCTGCATCAGGAACTTGGCCGCGGCTACGGCGTCCGGCGAGCGGGTTTCGATCTCGGCCGCCAGCTTGTGGGCGGCGTCCACCGGGTCGTCGGCGAGGTGGCTGACCAGCCCCAGCGAGTGGGCCTCGGTGCCGCTGATGATGCGCCCGGTCATGGACAGCTCCTTGGCCAGGTCGAGCGGAACCAGTTCGCGCAGCAGCGCCGCGCCGCCCATGTCGGGGATCAGGCCCCACTTCGATTCCATTACCGAGACCTTGGCGTCGGGCGTGGCGATGCGGATGTCCGCACCGAGCGCGAGC
>JANNLM010000190.1:0-5659 GCA_031396825.1 Gammaproteobacteria bacterium
CGCCGTGACCGGCGCCTACTCGATGGTGCGCCAGCAGTTCGGCCTGCCGATCGGGCGCATGGAAGGCGTCGAGGAGAAGGTCGGCAAGATCGCCGGCCTGACCTACGCGCTCGAGGGCGCGCGCGTGTTCGGCTGCTCGGCGATCGACAACGGCCAGCAGCCGCCGGTGATCTCCGCAATCCTCAAGGCCTACACCACCGAGACCGCGCGCGAACTCGGCCGCGAGGCCATGGACGTGTTTGCGGGCGCCGGCGTCATGCAGGGCCCGAACAACATCATCGGCAAGGGCTACAGCGGCGCGCCGGTCGCCATCACGGTCGAGGGCGCGAACATCATGACGCGCACCTTCATGATCTTCGGCCAGGGCGCCACCCGCTGCCATCCGTACGCGCAGGACGTGCTCAAGGCGATGGAGAAGGAAGACACGGCCGCGTTCCGCCGCAGCCTTCTCGGCTGGATCGGGCACTTCATCACGACCATCGGCCGAACCTTCGTACGCACGCTGACGCGCGGCCTGTCGGCCGGCTCGCCGGTCGATGGCCCGACCGCGACCTACTACCGGCGCCTGGGCTGGGCGGCGTCGCGCTACGCGATGCTGACCAACCTCGCGATGTTCTTCATCGCCGGCAAGCTGAAGGCCAAGGGCAAGCTGACCGGCCGCTACGCGGACGCGCTCGCCTGGCAGTTCCTGGCGTTCAGCGCGCTGCGCCGCTTCGAGGCCGAAGGCCGCCGCGCCGAGGACCTGCCGCTGGTGCGCTACGCCTGCGACCACGCGCTGCGCGAGATCCAGCTGGCGTTCGAGGGCATCTACGCCAACTTCAAGGCCCCGCTGGTCGGTGCGTGGATGCGCACGGTCGGCTCCTGGTTCCTGCGCCTGAACCCGCTGGCCGGCCCGCTGACGGACAACGTCAGCCACGAGGCGGCGCTGTGCATCGACCATTTCGACGACCAGTACAAGCGCCTGGTGGACGGCGTGTTCCACGCGCCCGAGACCTATCCCGGCGTCGGCCGCCTGATGCGGGCCTTCCGCCTGGTGACCGAGGCGCACGCGGCCGCCGAGCGCATCATCTACGCGCAGCGCAAGAAGCAGCTGACCCGCGGCCTGCTGCCGGCCGAGGTCGCCGACGAGGCGCTGGCGAAGGGCATCGTCAACGCCGCCGAGGTGCGCTTGCTGAAGGAGGCGCTGGCGGCCCGGCTCGAGGCGATCGAGGTCGACGTGTTCACGCCCGAGCAGTTCTACGCGACGGTCAACGGCCACGGCGGCCTCACGCTCGAGGACGTGCCGACGAAGCTGGCGGTGAACGCGTAACCGCCCGCTCCCCGACCTGAAAAAACCCGCCCCCCGGCGGGTTTTTTTTGCGCTAGGCTGTCCCGCAACGGAGCGTGAGAGCGCTCCATATTCCTATAACAAGCTGTTCAGGATGGAGGAATGCGTATGAGAACCTGGCACCGCGGTGCTGTGGCATGTCTGGCACTCGTCGTTTCGCTGCCCGCGCTGGCGAAGGTCCCCAAGGACCAGGCCGACCGCCTGAACGGCGACCTCACCCCGCTGGGCGCGGAAAAGGCCGGCACCAAGGACGGCGCCATCCCGGCGTGGACCGGCGGCTGGACCCAGGCGCCGGCGGACTGGAAAGGCCCCGGCACGCGCGCGGTGGATCCCTTCCCCGAGGACAAGCCGGTCTTTACGATCACCGCGGCCAACGTCGCGCAGTACAAGGACAAGCTGACGCCCGGCCAGCTCGCGCTGTTCGCACGCTACCCCAAGACCTACAAGATGAACGTGTACAAGACGCGTCGCACCGGCGGCGCGCCGAAGTTCATCTACGAGGCGACTTACCGGAACGCGACGGCGGCCGAGCTCGGCTCCAACGGCGAGGCCGTGAACAACGGCATCACCGGCATCCCGTTCCCGATCCCGCAGAACGGCCAGGAAGTGATCTGGAACCACAAGCTGCGCTACCGCGGCCAGGGCGGCCGGCGCACCAACGTGCAGGCCGCGGTCACCGACACCGGCGCCTACAACCTGTCCAAGCTGCGCGAGGATTTCAAGATCGCGTACAGCCAGCCCGGCATCAGGCCCGAGGACCTGAAGAACGTCTCCGTCTACTTCCTGCAGGTCGTCACCGACCCGCCGCGCCTCGCCGGCACCATCACCATGGTCCACGAGACCATGGACCAGGTGAAGGAGCCGCGTCGCGCCTGGCAGTACAGCCCCGGCCAGCGCCGCCTGCGCCGAGCGCCGAACGTCGGTTACGACAACCCGGGCACGGCGTCCGACGGCCTGCGCACCAACGACCAGTTCGACGGCTTCAACGGCGCGCTCGACCGCTACACCTGGAAGTTGCTCGGCAAGAAAGACATCTACATTCCCTACAACGACTACCGGCTCGGCAGCGACCAGGTGAAGTACAAGGACATCCTGCAGCCGGCGCACATCAACAAGGACCTGGCGCGCTACGAGTTGCACCGGGTCTGGGTGGTGGATTCGACGCTGCGGCCGGGCACCAGCCACATCTACAAGCGCCGCACCTTCTACGTCGACGAGGATTCCTGGTCGATCGTCGCGGCGGACTGCTACGACAAGCGCGACCAGCTCTGGCGCGTGCAGGAGACGCACTCGCTCGCCGTGTACGACCCGGGGCAGGTCACCAAGGAAGCCAGCGGCACGATCGGGCCGGTGATGGAGGTCGTGCACGACCTCAACAGCCGCCGCTACCTCGCGATGTCAATGAACAACGAGGAGCCGCAAGGCTACGAGCACGTCTGGCCGGTGTCGTACTTCGACCCCGCCAACGTTTCGAAGCAGGTTACGAAGTGACCGCGCCCTAGGCGCGGTCATCCCGATCGCGAGCGAGGGATCTCTTAGCGGCCCAGGCTGCTGCGCACCAGCTGCACGCAGCCGGTCGGGAACACTTCGAAGATCACGGTGCGGCCGCCCGTCTGGACCGGCGGCGTGAAGACGTTGCCCGTGTCCTCGTCGATGCGGGCGCCCTTCATGCGCTTGACGTCGGCGTAGGTCAGCTTGCCGCTCTTCGACAGCTCCGAAACGTGGATCGAGCATTCCGACTTGTCCACCTGCGCCACTTCCGCCGGCGCAGCCGCGGCCGGCTCGGCCTTGGGCGTTTCCGCCGCGGGCGCGGGCTTGGCCGGGGCCGCGCTGGCGGTCGTGGCCGGGGTGGTCTGGGCCGGCGCCGGCGCGGGGGCGGCCTTGGCGGCAGCGGGTTTCGCCGACGTATCGCGCGGTGTGGGGGGCTGATCCGACGGCGCCGGTGCCGGAGCCGGGGCGCGGGCCGCGCGTTCGGCCAGAGCGCCGGCCGAATCGCTCAGGTCCTTCATCAGCGCGGCATCGGCAGCGGCCATGCGCTCCAGGTAATCCTTGCCGCTGGCCAGCTCCTGGCGTTTGCGCTCGCGCTCCGCTTCGAAGCGCTGGCGATATTGCTCCGCTTCGGCGGCTGCGCGGCTGGTCTCCGCCGGGTTGCGCGCCACCGCTTCGTCCTTGCCGGCCTTCGGCCAGAACACGACCGCCAGCACCACGGCCACGAGGGCTGCGGCGCCGCCGCCCATGATGGCGAGGCGCGCGGAAGGCTTGGCTGGGAGGATGGGCTCCTCCGTCGGCGTGCCGACGAAGTTCTTGGCCAGAGCCTCCATTTCCTCGCGGCTGCGGCGCGCGTGGGTTGCGGCGGAGGACGACTCGGCGGAGCCGTTCGGGGTCGGAGAATCGGTGTTCATCAGGCGCGGGTCGCTGGGTGAAATACAGGGCGGCGGCATCATACGCAAAACCAGCCGCGCGAGGCACGGGTTTGGTTCGCAGACGGAGCACGGCCTTTGGTCGGATGCCGCCCGGGAGTGCGCCCGGGGCCGATAAACGGCGCTTCCGGGGGCCAGTTTGGGTACTATGGCAGCGGCCGCGGCGCCGGTCGGCGGCCTCACGGAGGGGAAGATGTCGGATCAAAAGAATCCGCTGCAGATGCTGTTTCACTGGGCCGACAAGCACCCCGGCAAGCCGTTCCTGTACCAGGCCACGAATGGCGAGTGGAAGGCGCTGACCTGGGGCGAAGTCGCCGACCAGGTGCGGCGCATGGCCAGCGCGCTCAAGGCCCTGTTGCCGCCCGGCAGCAAGGTCGCGATCTCGGGCCGCAACACCGCCCACTGGATCATGGCCGACCAGGCCATCGCCATGGCCGGCATGGTCAGCATCGGGCTGTACCCGAAACAGTCCGAGGCCCACACCCGGTTCATCCTCGAGCACAGCGAGTCGAAGCTGGTGTTCGTGGGGCCCGCCCCGGACATGGCCGAGTTCATGGGCTCGATCGCCAAGGGCATCAAGACCTGCTCGTTCCCGTACGCGGAAGTGCCGTCGTGCGACCACGACTGGAACGACCTGGTCTCGAAGCACGCGCCGCAGCAGGACGTGCCGGTGGCCAAGCCGGATGACCTGCTGACGCTGATCTACACCTCGGGCACGACCGGCAATCCCAAGGGCGTGATGATCACCTACGGCAACCTGATGTTCGCGGCCCAGGGCCTCGAGCAGGTCATGCCGCCGATCCCGAGCGGCGAGCGCTTCTTCTCGTACCTGCCGCTGGCGCACGCGTTCGAGCGCGGCGCGGTCGAGCTGACCGCCCTGTACTTCGACGCCGAGATCCACTTCCTCGAGAACATCGACAAGCTCGCCGAGCAGCTGGCGCAGGTCGCGCCGACGCGCTTCTTCGCGGTGCCGCTGGTCTACGGGCGCATCCAGGCCGGCGTGCTGAGGAAGCTGCCGCAGGAGAAACTCGAGAAGGTCATGCGCATCCCGATCCTGCGCGGCTTCATCCGCCGCAAGATCCTCAAGGGCATCGGCCTGCACAACGCGCGCATCTGCGTGTCGGGCGCGGCGCCGCTGCCGATCCCGCTGATGGAGTGGTTCAAGAAATACCTCGCGCTCGAGATCCTGCAGGGCTACGGCATGACTGAGAATTCCATTTACGCCACGTTCACGCGGCCCGGCAAGAACCGCATCGGCGCGGTCGGCCAGGAAATGCCGCACGCCAACATGAAGATCGACAACCCCGACGCCAAGGGCGAAGGCGAGATCCTGTACAAGCACGCGGGCGTCACGCCGGGCTACTACAAGGAACCCGAGAAGACCCGGGAGCTGTTCACCGCGGACGGCTACCTGCACACCGGCGACAAGGGCCGCGTCGACAAGGACGGCTACCTGTTCATCACCGGCCGCGTGAAGGACATCTTCAAGACGCTCAAGGGCAAGTACGTGGCGCCGGCGCCGATCGAGGGCTCGATGGCGCGCAACACCGACATCGACCAGCTGTGCCTGGTCGGCTCGGGACTGAAACAGCCGATCCTGATCGTCTCGCCGACGCCCGCGGCGCGCACCAAGCCGAAGGAAGAGCTCGAGAAACTGCTAATCGCGGACATGGAGGCGGTCAACGAAGCGCTCGAGGATCACGAGAGGATCGCCAAGGCCATCGTGACCAAGGACCTGTGGACCATCGACAACGGCATCATGACGCCGACCATGAAGGTCAAGCGCAACGAAGTCGAAAAGAAATACCACAACATCCTGGCGGCGCATGACGGCACCAAGAACAAGGTGGTCTGGGAGTAAGTTGCCGCTGCGCAGCGCCGTCCCGCTCCTGCTCGCGGCGCTGGCCGCGGG
>JANNLM010000227.1:0-3038 GCA_031396825.1 Gammaproteobacteria bacterium
CCACGGCACGAACGTCGCGCGCCTTTCTCCCTCTCCCCGCTTGCGGGGAGAGGGCTGGGGTGAGGGGCGGGCGGAGGCCGACGCCAGTTTCACCACTGATCCCGACACCGTCTGCGTCGCCATGGCGGCGGATTGCCTGCCGGTGCTGTTCTGCGACGACGCCGGCAGCGTGGTCGCCGCCGCGCACGCCGGCTGGCGTGGCCTCGCGGCCGGCGTGCTCGAGGCCACGGTGCAGGCGTTGCCGGCGCCGCCGCGGTCACTGATGGCCTGGATGGGGGCCGCGATCGGACCGGCCTCGTTCGAGGTGGGCGCCGAAGTGCGCGAGGCGTTCCTGGCGCGCGACGGCGGCGCGGCGGCGTGCTTCACCCCGCGGCCGGCGCCGGGAAAATTCCTCGCCGACCTGTACGCGCTGGCGCGCCGGCGGCTGGCCGCCGCCGGCGTCACGCGCGTCTACGGCGGGGGCCTCGACACGCTGCGCGAACCGAGTCGTTTTTACTCCTATCGCCGCGACGGCGAGACCGGCAGGATGGCCGCGCTGGTCTGGCGAAGCGAATGATTTGGAAGGGCATTTTGTTGCACCCCGGCGGGGGGTCGGCTAATAATGCTTTGCATACAAGGGGTCTGCGTGCGGCGTGTGGAACCCCAAACTAAAACAGCGACAAAACCAGGTACGAGAGAGGGACTTGGTTGAACCCCAGGTCCTTGGCGGTTTTTCACCGAGGAGAGGCCCGTTCATGTCCGCACTTCTGACCCGTTCAGTTCCGGTGGTGCTCGCGACCGCGATCGCAGCGCACGCTGGCCCCGCGGCAGCAATCGAATTCCAGATTGGCGAAGAGTCGCTACGCGTCGAGAATTTGTTCACCGTCGGCGCGTCGTTCCGCATGAAGAACCCCGACCCGACGCTGATTGGCAAGAGCACGCTGTTCGCGCTGACCGATCCCGGCGCGCGCGACGGACTGTGCATGGAACGCACCAGCGGCACGGCCGACGCCAATCCGAACTCCTTCACGACGCTGGCGGCGCCCGGGGCCAACACCTACGCCGTCGGCTCGATCCCGCGCGTCTGCACGGCCAGCGCGCCGAGCGGCATGCCGACCGCGGTGTCGCCGGAGAACATCCTGTTCCGCGACGCGCGCGGCTCGTTCAGCCCGAACGGCGACAACGGCGACCTGAACTTCAAGAAGGGCGAGATCGTCCATGCCGTCGCCAAGCTGACCACCGACCTCAATTACTCGGTGTGGGACACCAACTTCTTCGTGCGCGGTGTGGCGTTCTTCGACGCCAACTACAGCGACTTCCAGCAAACGCACTACGACACGACCATGCAGGCAGAAAGCAGCGAGTTGCCGCGCCGCGTCGAGCGCACCGTCGGCATCGACTACGACCTGCTCGACTACAACATCGGCCGGAGCTTCACCCTCGGCGACCGCGACGTCTCCGTGAAAATCGGCAACCAGGTATTGAACTGGGGCGAGAGTTCGCTGCTGGCGCTGAACAGCCTCAACACCATCAACCCGCCGGACGCGCGCCGCCTGAACACGCCGGGCCTCGACCTGAAGGAAGCCTTCCGGCCGATTGGCATGATCACGGTTGGCACCGACATCGTCCAGGGCCTCAGCGCCGAAGTGTTCTACGCCTACGACTGGAAGCCGATCCTGATCGACCCGGTCGGCACGTTCTTCTCGCAGAGCGACACGCTGGGCGAGGGTGGCGAGTACGCGATGCTGTCCTTCGGCAAGTCGCCCGAAGACCCCGGCTTCGTCATCGCCAATCCGACGGCGGCGGAGCTGGTGAGCTATCCGACCGGACGGCGCGGCTACTACCGCCCGATTGATACCTGCACCGGCGTCGGCAGCTGCGTGGATTCCCTCGGCCTGCTGGGCTCGACCGCTTCGCGCACGATCTTCCGCGACCACGCCGAGGAGCGCCGGCGCGAGCCGGAGGGCGGCGATTACGGCATCGCGCTGAAGCTGTTCCTCGAGGACCTCAACAACGGCACCGAGGTCGCGTTCTACGCTGCCAACTACGATTCGCGCCTGCCGGTCGCCAGTGCTTTCGCCTCCCTGCGCACCTGCGTGTCGACGGCCGCCACGACCTACGGCGCCGGCGGCACCTGCGGCAACGCGCCGACGCTCGGGGGATCGGCCGCGGCACTCGAGCCGATCCCGGTGGACACCGCGCGGCTCATGATCGAGTACCCCGAGGACATCAAGCTCTACGGCATCTCGTTCAACACCACCGTCGGCGACTTCGCGGTATCGGGCGAATACGCCTTCCGCGAGAACCTGCCGATCCAGATCGATACCGCGGACCTGACCTACACGGCGCTGCAGCCGGCCTTTCCGGAAGCCGACGTCAACCTCGGCGCCGTCACGATCCCGGGCCGGCGCTCGGCGTTCCCGGCGTTTCTCACCGGCTACCGCGGGCTTGCCTGCACCTCGAACGCCGATTGCATCCAGCCAGGCCAGTACATCGCGGGCTTCGAGCGCTTCAAGGTCGGCCAGGCCAACCTGACGGTGCTGCGGCTGATCGGCGGCGACAACCCGATCGCCGCCTCGCAGATGACGCTGCTGCTGGAGATGGGCATGCAGCAGGTGTTCGACATGCCGGGGATCGACGAGCTGCAGCTCGAAGGCACCGGCAGCGACACGCACATCTCGGGTGGCGCCGATTGCCCCGCGCCGTGCAACGACGGCGTCAATCCGACCGACTGGAATCCCGCGACCAACCCGGGCCTGCGCCAGAACCCGACCGCGCAGACCGACCGCGAGGCTTACGGCACCGCCGAGTCCTACGGTTTCCGCTTCGTCAACCTGAACCGCTGGGACAGCGCGCTGTTCGAGATGATCAACGTGGAGACGCTCGCCATCGTGCGGTACGACGTCAAGGGCACCTCGCCCGGCATCGGCACCAATTTCTCGGACGGCCGCAAGCAGTTCAACTTCGGCCTGCGCGGTGATTACCTGTCCACGTACTTCGGCGAGGTGCGCTACACCTGGTTCACGGGCGGCGGCAAGCACGACGGGCAGCGCGATCGT
>JANNLM010000243.1:0-11333 GCA_031396825.1 Gammaproteobacteria bacterium
CATGTCGGGGATGTCGAGCAGGTGCAGGATCACCGGCTGGTCCTTGCCGAGCAGGTCGCCGGAGGCGACGCGGAAGATCAGCGAATAGGCGATCTGGCCGGCGGCGCCGGTGATGGCGACTCGGACGGGCTGCTTCATGGCTTTCCCCTGTCGTTATATGGGTCTTGGGCGGGCCGGGAGGATAACAAACTGGCCGTGGGGGCCCTAGGTCGTGCCCCGGAGCACCACGTGCGGCGGGGTCTTGAGGGTCCCGCGCAGCGACAGCCACCCCAGCAGCGTGACGATGGCCGCGCCGGCCCCGGCGCCCGCGGCCCACAGCGCCGGCCGCAGGCCGTACGGGATCTGGAACACCTGCTCGGCCAGCAGCCAGGCGATGGCCTGCGCGGCGACGGCGGCCACCGTGCCGGCCAGCAGGCCCAGCACGGCGTACTCGGCGATGAGTCCGCGCGTGACGACGCCCGCGCGCGCGCCGAGCGCGCGCAGCAGCCCGGCTTCGCGCACGCGCTCGTCGCGGGTGCCCTCGATCGTGGCCAGCAGCACGGTCAGCCCGGCCGCGAGCGTGAACAGGAAGACGAACTCCACCGCGCCCACGATGCGGTCCATGATCGAGCGCACCTGGCCCATCAGCGCCTCGATGTCGAGCACCGTCACGTTCGGGAAATCCCGGATCAGCTCGCGCAACAGCGCGCGCCGGTCGGACGGCAGGTAGAAGCTGCTCAGCCACTGCGCCGCCGCCGCGTCGCCGAGCACGCCGGGCGGGGCCAACAGGAAGAAGTTGGGCCGCAGGCTGCCCCAGTCCACTTTGCGGAAGTTGTGCGCGGTGAACTCGACCGGCGTGCCGGCGAAATCCAGCGTCAGCGTGTCGCCCAGCTTGAGCTGCAGCATCTCGGCCACGGAGTCCTCGACCGAGAGCAACGGCCGGCCGGCGCCGGCCTCGCCCCACCATTCGCCGGCGACGATCTCGTTGTCGTCGTTGAGGCGGTCGCTCCACGACAGGTTGACGTCGCGGTTGATCCACCACTGCATGCGCGGGTCGTCGGGATAGTCCTCGGCGCGCAGCACCGTGCCGCGCAGGTGGGTGAGGCGCCCGCGCGCCATCGGCCACAGCTGCGGCGCGGGCAGTCCGCGCGCCGCGAAGAACTCGCGCATGGGCTCGAGCTGCGCGGTCTGGATGTTGATCAGGAACTGGTTCGGCGCGTCGGGCGGCAGCTTCGCGCGCCAGCTGGCCAGCAGGTCCTGCTGCACGATCGTCACCAGCAGCAGCGCCAGCAGCGCCTGCCCGAGCGCGACCGTCTGCGCGACCGTGGACCAGCGCCGGCGCGCGACGTTGCCCAGGCCGAAGCGCCACGAGGTGCCGACGGCGCGCTTGAGCGGCGCCAGCGCGCGCACCAGCAGCCACGCCAGCACGCCGAGGATCACGGCGACCGCGGCGATCCCGCCGAGGATGATGGCCGCGCCGAGCCACTGCCCGACCTGCAGCCACAGCGTGGCGGCGACGGCCGCCACCGCGGCGAGCATCGGCAGCAGGCGCGCGGCGCTGCGGGCGTCGCGCTGGAACACGCGGATCGGCGATGTCGCGCACGCCTCCAGCACCGAGGGCAGCGCGAAGCCGAACAGCAGGATCAGCGTGAGGCCGCCGGCGCGCAGCAGCGGGCCGGCGAGCGCCGGCTGCGGCAGCGTCACCTGCATGACGTTCTCGAGCATCAACGCCAGCACCTGCTGGGCGCCGTAGCCGACCACGGCACCGGCCGCGGTCCCCGCCAGCCCGATCATCAGCAGCATCAGCATGAAGGCGCGCAGGATGTAGCCCGTGCGCGCGCCGAGGCACTTGAGCAGCGCCACTTCGTCGCGCAGCTTCAGGCCCCATTGCCAGGCGCACAGCGCGATGGCCGCGGCCGCCAGCAGCGTGGCCGCGAGGCGCGCGATGACCAGGAAGTCGTAGCTGCGCCGCACCGACTGCATCAGCTCGGGCTGCGCCTCCTGCGGCGATTCGCGCTTGACGTTGCCCGGCAGCACGACGGCGCTCGCGCGCTCCAGCGCGTCGGCATCGCCGGTCACCAGTTGCAGGTATTGCGCGCGCGCGCCGGGGCCGAGCAGGCCGGTGGCGGCGAGGTCGGCCTGGTTGATGAGCAGGCGCGGCGCCAGGTCGGTGAAGCCGAAGCCGCGGCCCGGCTCCTCGACGATCAATGCCGTCACCCGGAAGCGCTGCGCTCCGGCCTGGACCTCGGTGCCCGCGGCGAGCCCGAGCTCCTGCCACAGGCGCAGGTCCACCCACGCCTCGCCGGAGGCCGGGATGCGGCCCGGCTCGCGCGCGGGGCCGAACGGCTCGTCGGTCACGCGCAGCTTGCCGCGCAGCGGGAAGCCCTCGGCCACGGCCTTCACCGACGCCAGCGCCGTCACCTCGCCGCTGACGATCACGCTGACGAAGGTCACCGCCGGCAGGCGGCGAACACCGCTGGCATCGATGGCCTCCAGCGTCTCGTCCGCGATCGGGTTGCGCGAGCGGAACACCAGGTCGGCGCCCAGCGTGTCGCCGGTCTGGCGCGCGATGGCCTCGCGCATGCTGCCGAAGAACAGGCTGACCGCCGACATCGCGCCGACGGCGACGACCAGGGCCAGCGCCAGGATCAGCAGCTCGCCGGAACGCCAGCCGCGGCGCAGGCGCCGCGCGGCGTAGGCGAAGGCGGCCGCTTCGCTAGCCATTGAGCACGCCGTCCTTCAGCACCAGCACGCGGTTGCAGCGCCGGGCCAGCTGCTCGTCGTGCGTGACCAGCACCAGCGTGGCGCCGCCCGCCCCGTGCTGCGCGTTGAGTTCGAACAGCAGGTCGATGATGCGCGCGCCGGTGGCGGTGTCGAGGTTGCCGGTCGGCTCGTCGGCGAACAGGATCTTGGGGCCGCCGGCGAACGCGCGCGCGATGGCGACGCGCTGCTGCTCGCCGCCGGACAACTGGTGTGGGTAGTGGTTGAGGCGCTCGGCCAGCCCGACGCGCGCGAGCGCGTCGCGGGCGCGGCCGCGGGCATCGTCGAGGCCGGCCAGCTCGGCCGGCAGCATGACGTTCTCCAGCGCGGTGAAGCCGGACAACAGCTGGAACGACTGGAACACGAAGCCGACGGTGCCGGCGCGGGCGCCGGCGCGGTCGTCCTCGGCCAGCGTGTCGATGCGCGTGCCGGCGAGGTGGATCTCGCCCGCGGTGGGCGAGTCCAGGCCCGCGAGCAGCGACAGCAGCGTGGTCTTGCCCGAGCCCGAAGCGCCGACGATCGCCACGGTCGCGCCCGGCGCCACCTCGAGATTCACGCCGCGGAGGATCTTGAGCGACGGCGCGCCGGCCCCATCGAGGCTGTTAATCTCCTTGCGGACATCCTTGGCAATCACGGCGGCAGTCATGCGGCGGGTTCTCTTCCTTGCATTGATGCTCGGGCTCGGCTCCGCGGTCGCGGCGCCAGCGGCGTCCGCCGCCGCCCCGGTGATCCTGGTCTGGGGCGACAGCTTGTCGGCAGCGTATGGCATTCCGCTCGAATCGGGGTGGGTGCAGTTGTTGCAGCAACGACTGCGGGAAAAAGGGTATCCGCATCGGGTTGTGAACGGAAGCGTGACCGGCGAGACCACTTCCGGCGGCCTGGCGCGGCTGCCGGCGGCGCTCAAGCAGCATCGCCCGGCGCTGGTGCTGATCGAGCTCGGCGGCAACGACGGCCTGCGCGGCCTGCCGCTCAAGCAGCTGCGCGCCAACCTGCATGCCATGGTCGCGAGGACGCGCGCCGCCGGCGCGCAGGCGCTGGTGTTCGAGATGCAGATGCCGCCGAACTACGGCGCGGCCTACACGCAGGGCTTCACGCGGGCCTTCGCCGAGGCCGCGCAGCAGGGGCCGGCGCGCCTGGTGCCGTTCTTCCTGGCGCCGATCGCCAGCGACATGAAGTGGTTCCAGGACGACGGCATCCACCCGTCGCTGGCGGCGCAGCCCTTGCTGCTCGACGCGGTGTGGCCGGCGCTGCAGGCAGCGCTCGAGCCGGGGCTTCAGCGCAAGTAGCGGTCGAGGAAATCCAGCGCGGCGTCGATCGCGGCGCCGTCGAAGAAGTGCGCGCTGATGTGCCCATGGCCGCGGATCACGAAGTACTCGTTGGTGATCCCGGCCTGGTCCAGCGCGGCCTTGTACGCCTCGGCGTTGCCGATCGGCACCAGGCTGTCGAGCCCGGCGTGGTAGATGAACACCGGCGGGTCGCCGGCACTGATGTGGTGGATCGGCGAGGCGTCGCGATACGGCTGCAGGTCGGCGCTGCACGGCTTGCCGATGAACGCCGGCACCAGGCGGCCGTCGCAGAACACCGGCAGGTCGGCCGGCGTGCCGCCGGCGACGACCGCCTTCACGCCGAGGTCCGGCGCGCTCCAGCGCGCATCGCCGGCGGTCGCGCCGAGCAGCGCGGCGAGGTGTCCGCCCGCCGAGTAGCCGAACGTGGCGATGCGCGAAGCATCGATGCCGTGCGCCGCGCCCTCGGCCGAGCGCATCCAGCGCAGCGCCTGCTGCACGTCGCGGAACTGCGCCGGCCAGACGTGCTGCGGGACGAAGCGGTAGGTCGCGTTGACGACGAGGAAGCCGCGCGCGGCGATGCGCTGGGCCGTGTGCTCGACCTGGTCGCGGTCGCCGCGCTTCCAGGCGCCGCCGTGCATGAGCAGGACCGACGGCAACGGGCCCGCGCCGCGCGGGCGGTAAACGTCGGCGAGCAGGCGCTGCGGCCAGCCGGCGGGCGTGAAGGCGACGTCGTACGTCACGTCGTACTCGGCGTGCACCGGCGGCGGGCCGGCGTCCTTCGGCTTGCCGGTGTGAGTGCTGCAGCCGGCGCAGGCGAGGCTCAGCGCCACGAGCGCGGCGCGCACGGTCAGCTGGCCTGCAGCAGCGTCGCCGTGGTGACCACCGGTCCGGTGGGCGCGCCGGTGGGCGAGCCGCCTGCGGGCTCGAGGCTGACCGCCAGCGTCGCGCCGGCGGCGAACGGAAGAGTTTCGGCGACGGCGCGGCGCACTTCGCCAGCCTTCGGGATCACGCCGAGCGACACCGGACCGGCGGCCGTGATCAGCCACAGCTCGGCATCGAGCTTTGCCGCGGCGGCGGGCGCCTCGCCGCCGGCGCGCACCGCGAGCTGGTTCGCGGACACGCTGACGGTCCAGTGCATGGTGGACTTCGGCACCGCGAGCTGCGTGACGTAGACGGGCGCCGGCACGCGCTTGGGGAAGACGATCGGCACCAGTCCCGGCCGGCTCGCTTCGCGATACAGGCCGAAGCCCAGCACCAGGGACGCCGCCGTCGCCACGGCCGCCCAGGTGCGCAGCCAGCGATAGGGCTGCGACGCGGCCCGCATCGGCGCGAAGCCATCGCCGGTCGCGTGCAGCAGGTTGAGCCAGACGATCGGCCGCGGCGCGATGGGCGCGAGCTTCAGCGCCAGCGGCGCGAGCCGCTGTTCCCATCGGCGAATCTCGCGCTCGAGCTCGGGATCGCGCGCGGCTTCGACCTCGCGCCGCGCGGCGGCGTCGAGCGTGCCGAGCACGTACTCGCCGGCGAGCAACTGGCGTTCGTGCGCGTCCATCACGCGGTCCCCAGGCAATCGCGCAGCTGCTGCAGCCCGCGGCGCACCCAGCTCTTGATGGTGCCGAGCGGCGAGCCGAGGCGCGCCGACATCTCCGAATGCGTATAGCCCTCGTAGTAGGCGAGCAGCACGCTGCGGCGTTCGTCGTCGGACAGGCGCGTCATGCAGTCGCCGAGCCGGCGCATCTCTTCCTGCTCGACCGCGCCGGCGTCGGGCCGCTGGCCCTCGTCCGCGCGCTCCAGCAGCGACGGCGCGCCGGCCGGGGTCTCCGCCTCGATCAACTCGGGCCGGCGCGCGCGCAACACGTCGAGCGCGCGGTAGCGGGCGATCGTCATGAGCCACGCCATGGGCGCGCCGCGGTCCGGCTGGTAGCTGTCCGAGCGGCGCCAGATGCGCATATAGCAGTCCTGCAAGGCCTCCTCGGCCCAGTCCATCCGCTTGAGCATACGGACCAGCAGGGCGAGCAGATGCGGGCTGCTCTGCGCGTACAGGCGCGCGAACGCGGCCTGGTCGCCGCGTGCGGTGGCGGCCAGCAGGGCGGCGAGGTCCGGTGCGTCGGTCATGGAGTTGTGAATGATAAGCTGAGGTTCGCCGGCGCAGGCGCCAATCGAGGCATGTACGCAGCGACGCGCCGTCCGGATGCAGGCGCCGCGGCGGCCCGGTGAATCCGCCGCCGCGTGCCAGCCGTAGAGGGGCCATGGACAGACGGCTCGCTTTGGGGGTTGGATGAAGATCGCCGTCATCGGTTCCGGCATCGCCGGCCTCGCCAGCGCGCATTTCCTGCAAGGGCGTCACGAGGTGACGCTGTTCGAGCAGGACGCGCGCGCCGGCGGCCACACCAACACCTTCCACGCGCCGAACCGGCCGCTGGTGGACACCGGCTGGATCGTCTACAACACGCTGAACTACCCGAACCTGAGCGCGCTGTTCGCCGAGCTCGGCGTCGACACGCAGCCCACGCGCATGTCGTTCGGCGTCTCGCTCGGCGATGGCGCCTACGAGTGGAAGGGCAGCGACAACCTGTGGTCGGTGTTCGCGCAGCCGTCGAATTTGCTGCGCCCGTCGCACCTGCGCTTGATCGCCGGCATCCTGCGGCTGAACCGCACCTGCACCGCCCGCCTGCGCGACAACCGCCTGCCGGAGGGCTCGCTCGGCGAGTTCCTCGACGCCGAAGGCTTCGGCGCCGAGCTGCGCAGCCGCTACCTGCTGCCGATGGCCGGCCTGATCTGGAGCTGCTCGCCACGCCAGGCGGCCTTGTACCCGGCAGCGGACTTCATGCGTTTCTTCCAGGCCCACGGCCTGTTCACGACCATGGACCAGCCGGTGTGGCGCACGGTCGTGGGCGGCAGCTACACCTACGTGCGCCGCATGCTCGAGCGTTTCCGCGGGCGGCTGCGCATGAACCAGCGCGTGCGCCAGCTGCGGTGCGACGGCGCCGGCGTGGTGGTGGCGACCGCGACCGGCGAGGAGCGCTTCGATCGCGTGGTGTGCGCGACGCACTCGGACCAGGCGCTCGCGTTGCTGGCCGACGCTGGTGCGCTGGAAGCGCGTGTGCTCGGCGGCATCCCGTACACCGCGAGCCGCTGCGTGCTGCACACCGACGAAAGCTTCATGCCGAAGCGGCGCGCGGCCTGGGCCAGCTGGAACTACCTGCATCCGCGCGACGAGGTCCACGACCAGCGCATCTGCGGCAGCTACTGGATGAACCTGCTGCAGCGCATTCCCGGACCCACGAATTACATCGTGACGCTGAACCCGCCGCGGCCCGTCGCGCCCGCGGCGCTGCTCTACGAAACGATCTACCACCACCCGTTGTACACGGCGGCCTCGGTGGAGACCCACGCCCTGCTGCCGCAGATCCAGAACCGCGCGGGCATCAGCTGGGCCGGCGCCTGGTGCGGCTATGGCTTCCATGAGGATGGCCTCGCCTCGGCGCTGCGCGCGGTGCAGGCGATCGACGGCACGTGTCTGCCCGCTTGGGCAGTGCTCGCACCTGTGGGAGCGGGCCATGCCCGCGATGTCGCGCCCATGGGGCGCTCCCACAACGACGGCTCCCGACCCGCGGTCGAAACTTCATGAGCGAAGCCGCCGGGTTCCTGTACACCAGCCGCGTCATGCACCGGCGCCTGGTCGCGCCGCTGTATCGCTTCGTCTATCGGCTGTTTCACCTGTTGCTGGACGTGGATCGCCTCGACGAACTGCACGCGAAGCTGCGCCTGTTCTCGCACAACCGTTTCAACCTGGTGTCGTTCCACGACCGCGACCACGGCGGCGGCGAGCGCGGCGGCCTGCGCGCGTGGGCCGAGCGGCTGCTGGCCAGCGAGGGCGTGCAGCTGGACGGCGGGCGCATCCGCCTGCTGTGCCTGCCGCGCATCCTCGGCTTCGGCTTCAACCCGATCGCCATCTGGTATTGCGAACACCGCGACGGCACGCTGCGCGCCGTCATCGTCGAGGTGCGCAACACCTTCGGCGAGCGCCACAGCTACCTGCTCGCATCCGGCGGGCGGCCGATGGCGTATGAAGGGCCGCATGAGAAAGACAAGTGTTTCCACGTATCGCCGTTCATGGACCTGGTTGGCCGCTACGCCTTCCGGTTCACGGCGCCTGCCGGGACGATGCGCGTGTTGATCCACGAGACGCGCGAAGGCGCGCCGCTGCTCGACGCGACCCTGGCCGGCGAGCGCCGCGCGCTGACCGACGGCGCGCTGCTGGCGCAAGTCGCGCTGATGCCGTGGATGACGCTGAAGGTCGTCGCCGGCATCCACTGGGAGGCGCTCAAGCTGTGGCTGCGCGGCGCCCGGTTCCACCGCAAGCCCGAGCCGCCCGCACTGGAGTACACGTGAAGAAACCGCGCGAAGAGGCCCCCGGCGCGCCGCTCGGGCGCATCCTGGCGCGCGACGGCTTCTCGCCCGACCTGCCGCGTCCGGGCGTGGGCCTGGGGCTGCGCGTGCTGATGCACATGTTCCGCGGCGTGCGCTTCGGCCGGCTCGAGGTGACCCTGCCCAACGGCGAGATGCGCGCGTTCGCCGGGACCGAGCCGGGTCCCACCGGCGTGCTGCACATCAAGGACCGGCGCCTGATGCGCTACGTACTGAAGAACGGCGAGGTCGGCTTCGGCGAGGGTTACCTCGACGGCCTGTGGGATTCGCCCGACCTCGCGGCCTTGCTCGCCGTCATGCACCTCAACGAGCCGCACTACAAGGGTCCGTACGAGAAGAACCCGCTGTCGCGCGCCTGGGGCTGGTTGAGCCACAAGCTGCGCTCCAACACCCGCTCCGGCGCGCGCGCCAACATCGAGTACCACTACGACCTCGGCAACGAGTTCTACAAGATGTGGCTCGACGAGACGCTGGCCTACAGCAGCGGCATGTTCATCCGGCCGGACGAGTCGTTGAAGGACGCGCAGCTCAACAAGTTCAAGCTGATGCACGAGCGGCTCGACCTGCGCCCGGAGCACCACCTGCTCGAGATCGGCTCGGGCTGGGGCGGCTTCGCCATCTACGCCGCGCAGCACTCGGGCTGCCGCGTCACCAGCATCACGCTGTCGAAGGAGCAGCTAGCGGAGGCGCAGCACCGCGCGCAGGCGGCCGGCGTGGGCGAGCGCGTGACGTTCGAGCTGCGCGACTACCGCGACGTGCGCGAGACCTGCGACCGCGTGGTGTCGATCGAGATGTACGAGGCGGTCGGCGAGCAGTACTGGCCGGCGTACTTCGCGGCGATCGCGCGCGCGCTCAAGCCGGGCGGCCGCGCGGCGATCCAGGGCATCACCATCTCGCCGAAGATGTTCGACCACTACCGTACCAAGCAGGATTTCATCCAGAAATACATCTTCCCGGGCGGCATGCTGTGCCCGCCGGGGCTGTTCCAGGACCTCGCCGCGCAGGCCGGCCTGCGGCCGCAGGACGTGCGCTTCTTCGGCCGGGACTACGCCGACACGCTGGCGCACTGGCACCGCAACGTGCTCGCCGCGCGCGACGGCATCGTGCGCAAGTTCGACGAGCGCTTCCTGCGCATGTGGCGCTACTATCTCGCGTACTGCGAGTGCGCCTTCCGCGTCGGCAGCTGCGACCTGATGCAGATCACTCTCGACAAACCCGGACCCTGACCATGCGCGCGAACCTGATGCTGCTCAGCTGTGCCGCCCTCGCCACGCTGATCGGCGTCAGCGTCTGGGCCACGCTGCAGATCAGTATTTTTCCGGCGATCCAGGCGCTGCTGGCGGAGCCGGCCGCCGGCACGCACCCGTGGTTCATCGCCACTCTGGCCGACGCGTACTTCGGCTTCCTGTGGTTCTGGGCGTGGATCGCCTACAAGGAAAACTCGAACGTCGCGCGCGGCGCCTGGCTGGTCGCGGTGCTGTTGCTGGGCAACATCGCGATGGCGGGTTACATGTTGCTGCAACTGCGCAAGCTGCCGGCCGGCGCGCCGGCGCAGGCCTTGCTCCTGCGCAGCGCATGAGTTGGTGGCAGCGGCGCGTCGTCGCGCCGATCGTCGCCCAGCTCAAGCAGGGCGTCACACCGAAAGAGATCGCGCTGACCCTGGCGCTCGGCGCTGTGCTCGGCATCTTCCCGATCCTGGGCGCCACGACAGTGTTATGCGCCATCGTCGGCGTGTGGCTGCGCCTCAACCAGCCGGTCATCCAGCTGGTGAACTACCTGGTTTACCCGCTGCAGGTGCTGCTGCTGATCCCGTTCTACCGCGCCGGCGAGCGGCTGTTCGGCGCGCCGCCGGTGCCGATCGTCAACGTGCCCGACCTGATCGCGCGCTTTGGCGCCGATCCGTGGCAGTTCCTCATCGATTACGGCCTGGTCGGCCTGTACGGCATCGCGGTGTGGTGCCTGGTGGCGCCGGTGCTGGTGGCGCTGACCTACGGACTGCTGAAGCCGGTGCTCGGGCGGGCGGCTGCCGCGCGCGGCCTCAGGTCATCCGCGGCTTCGCCGCCGCCGCCGGACGGTTGATCAGGCGCTCGAGGCGCACGTCCTTGCGCTGCCACAGGCCGTTGATCCAGGTCTGGAAGCGCTCGCGGAATGCCTTGTCGGCGGCGTAATTGCCTCCGGTCAACTCCGGTGGCACGGGCAGCACGTCGATGGTGATGGCGAGGTCGGTCTGCTCGCCAATCAGGAAGCTCCACAGCGGCGTGTGCTTGCTCGCGCGGTAGGCGATGGTCACGTCGATGACGCCGGCGAACTGGTCGCCCATCGCATCCAGCGTGTACGCGATCCCCGCGGTCTTGGGCCGCAGCAGGTAGCGGTACGGCGAGCGCTTGCCGACGCGCTTCTCCTCGGAAAAACGCGTCCCCTCGGCGAAGTTCACCACCGTCACCGGATGGTCGCGGAAGCGCTCGCAGAAGCGGCGCGTAGTCTCGAGGTCGCCGGCCATGCCCGTGCGCCTCATGAACGGGAAATCCATCGCCCAGCAGGCCCAGCCGATCACCGGCATCCACAGCAGCTCGCGCTTGAGGAAGAAACACACCGGCGGGGTGCGGCGCGTGAACTGGTCGAACACCAGCAGGATGTCGATGATCGACTGGTGGTTGCCGATCAGCAGGTAGCTGCGGTGCGGGTCGAGCGTGCCGCGCACGTCGATCTCCCAGGCGATCGGATACATCAGGCGGTAGACCAGGCGGTTGAACGTCGCCCAGTGCCGCGCGATGCCGAACATGAGTTCCTTGCACTCGCGCTGGAACGCCGGGACCGGCACCAGCAGTTTGAGCACCACGAACGGCAGGAAACACAGGCCGGCGACCGTCACGGACAGGA
>JANNLM010000262.1:0-3540 GCA_031396825.1 Gammaproteobacteria bacterium
ATCTCGAAGACGTCTTCGGCAAGCGCATCGTCGATACAAAGCTCTATCGCAGCATCACGATCCGCGAAGAGAACGCCGCAGCTGCGCTCGAAGTGATGAGTCGATTTGCCGCGAATCCGAAGTGGCTAATCTATCTGCCGCCGACGATGTCTCCGAGCGAAACAAGCTCCAAGCCCGGTCTCCTTGAGCACCCCGAGCAGGCGCTCGAGTACTACGCCAAGAATGGCGTGCAGTCGGTCGTGTGTGAAGAAAAGCACATGGGCTCGCGGGCTGTGGTCGTGATCTGCCGCGACGAGAACGCCGCTCGGACTCGCTTCGGCGTAACCGACGAAGGCCGTGGAATCATCTACACGCGCACTGGCCGCCGCTTCTTTACGAGCGGCAGTCTGGAGGCCGACCTACTGGATCGTCTCGGGCGGGCACTCGATGCGGCGCAGTTTTGGGACCGCTTCGAGACTTCCTGGTTCTGCTTCGATTGCGAGGTGATGCCTTGGTCGGTGAAAGCCGAGGAACTCCTGCGCGTGCAGTACGCGCCGACGGGCACCGCAGCCCGAGCCGCGGTCGGCGCTGCAAATGAGCTGGTAAAGAAGGCGTCCGAGCGCAAGCTGGACCTCGACGGGGTAGCGGCGTCACTCACGGAGCGGAGCGATCTCGTGCAGCGTTACGTCACTGCCTATCGCCACTACTGCTGGCCGGTTAACAGCGTGGCCGACATCAAGCTCGCTCCATTCCACCTGCTGGCAAGCGAAGGCAGGACCTACTTCGACAAGACTCACGTCTGGCACATGGAAACCCTGGCCGAACTCGCTCGCCATGAACCGCAGTGCCTTGTGGCGACCCCCGTGCGGGTTGTGGACCTCGGTGACGCGGCAGCGACGCAGGCCCTCTTCTCCTGGTGGGACTCGCTTACCGGCTCCGGTGGTGAAGGCATCGTCGTGAAGCCGTTGGACTTCGTCGCTCGCGGCAAGCGCGGCCTCCTGCAGCCCGCGATCAAGTCACGCGGACCCGAGTACCTCCGCATCATCTACGGACCCGAGTACTCGCGGCCTGAATCCCTTGAGCGGCTCCGTGAGCGCGGTTTGTCCACCAAGCGGAGTATGGCGCTGCGCGAGTTCGCACTGGGCGTCGAAGGGCTGGAACGGTTCATCCAGCGTGAGCCGCTACGGCGCGTCCACGAGTGCGTCTTCGGCGTCCTCGCGATGGAGAGCGAGCCGGTTGATCCGCGCCTCTAGGCTGCCCGGTAGCGGACATAGGCACCGACCGCTTGGGTCGGCTGCGGACAACGCCCAGGATCAGTCGAATGGGTTGCGCAGGACGATCGTGTGCTCGCGATCAGGCCCGGTGGAGACGATGGCGATCTCGCAGCCGGCCACCTCTTCCAGGCGCTTGAGGTAGTCGCGCGCCTTCTGCGGCAGTTTCTCGTAGCGCGTGATGCCGACCGTGGAGGACTGCCAGCCCGGCATCTCCTCGTACACCGGCTCGACCCGCTCCAGGCCCTCCGCGCCGATCGGCACCGTGTCGACCTGCTTGCCGTTGAGCGTATAGCCGGTGCAGATCCGCACGGTCTCGAGCTCGTCCATCACGTCGAGCTTGGTCACCACCAGCCCGGACATGGAATTCAGGAAGATCGAGCGGCGCGCCGCCATGGCGTCGAACCAGCCGCAGCGCCGGGGCCGGCGCGTGACGGTGCCGAACTCGTCGCCCTTCTTGCGCAGGTGCTCGCCGATGGCGTTGTCGAGCTCGGTCGGGAACGGGCCCGCGCCGACGCGCGTGGCGTAGGCCTTGATGATGCCGAGCACGTAATCGAAGTTGCGCGGCCCGACGCCCGAGCCGGTGGCCGCGCCGCCGGCCGTGGTGTTGCTGGAGGTGACGAACGGATAGGTGCCGTGATCCACGTCGAGCAGCGCGCCCTGCGCACCCTCGAACAATACGTTGTCGCCGCGCGCCAGGTTCAGGCGCAGCAGCTCGGTCACGTCGGCCACCATCGGCCGCAGCTGCTCGGCATAGCCCAGCAGGTCGTCGAAGGTCTTCTGGAAGTCCTCCGGTTCCTCCTGGAAATAATTCTTCAACACGAAGTTGTGGAACGCCATCAGCTCGCCGAGCTTGGCAGCGAGCTGGGTGCGGTGGAACAGGTCGCCGACGCGCACCGCACGCCGCGCCACCTTGTCCTCGTAGGCCGGGCCGATGCCCTTGCCGGTGGTGCCGATCTTGGCCTCGCCGCGCGCCCTCTCGCGCGCCTGGTCGAGCCGCGCGTGGATCGGCAGCACCAGCGGCGTGGCCTCGGAGATCTTCAGGCGGTCGCGCACCTTCATGCCGGCCTTCTCGACCTTCTCGATCTCGCGCAGCAGGTCGGGGCACGACAGCACCACGCCGTTGCCGATCAGGCAGGCCACGCCCTCGCGCATGATTCCCGAGGGAATCAGGTTCAAGGCGATCTTCTGGCCCTTGATGACCAGCGTATGGCCGGCGTTGTGGCCGCCCTGGAAGCGCACCACGGCCTGGACCTTGTCGGTGAGCAGGTCGACGACCTTGCCCTTCCCTTCATCGCCCCATTGGGCTCCGATGACGACAACCGTCTTTCCCATGTCTAGTTCTTCGTGCTCAGTCGCAGCAATTCATTGAGGTCGGCGGAGAAGCCCGTCGCCGGACGCGGCACCCCGAACTCGCGCCCGACGCCATCGTAGCGCCCGCCGCGCGCCAGTTCGCGGCCGTGGCCGGGGGCGAAGGCCGCGAACACCATGCCGGTCTGGTAGCGGTAGCCGCGCAGTTCCGCGAGATCCACGTGCACCGGCACCTTGGGGAACTTGCGCTTGAGCGCGCGGGCCGCCTGGCCCAGCGTGTCGAGGCACTCACCCACCGCGGCGCCCATCTTGCCGAGCGTGGCCGCGGCGCGTTTCAGCACGGTGACGTCGCCGTTGAGGTCCATCAGCTGCGCCAGTGCGTCCAGCGGCTTGCCGGCCAGGCGCTGGGCACGGCCGAACCGCTCAAGGTCCGGCTGCGACTTGCGCTGCAGGATGCCGAACAAGGCCGCCTCATCCTCGGGCGCCAGTTCGAGTTTCGCCGCGAGTGCGCGGTAGATGCCGACGTGGCCGAGGTCGAGGTGCACGTCCGGCACGGCGGCGCGCTTCAGCGTCTCCAGCATGACCTGCAGGATCTCGATGTCGCCGGCGACGGAGGCCTCACCGAACAGCTCGCAGCCGACCTGGCGCGGCGCGCGCGCCCCGCCCAGGCTGTCGGCGCGCGTGCGCAGCACCGTGCCGAGGTAGCACAGCCGCACGACCTTCTGGTCCTGGTACCGGCGCGCGGCGATGCGCGCGGCCTGCGGCGTCATGTCGGCACGCAGCCCGAGCAGCCGGCCGCTGGCCGGGTCGGTCAGCTTGAAGGTCTGCGCCTCGAGGTCGGAGCCTGTGCCGGTCAACAGGGCGTCCAGGTGTTCGAGCAGCGGCGTCAGGATCAACTCGTAGCCCTTGCGGCGATACAGGTCGAGCAGCTCGCGCCGCAGCGCCTCCTGGCGCCACGACAGCGGCGGCAGCCATTCCT
>JANNLM010000267.1:0-20050 GCA_031396825.1 Gammaproteobacteria bacterium
GTTGGCGCCGCCGTGCTTGGGCCCGCGCAGCGCGCCGATGCCGCCGCAGATGGCCGAATACATGTCCGAGCCGGTGCCCGCGATCACGCGGCAGGTGAAGGTGCTGGCGTTGAACTCGTGCTCCGCGTACAGCACCAGCGAAGTGTGCATGGCGCGCACCCAGGTGGCCCAGGGCTTCTTGCCGTGCAGCACGTGCAGGAAGTGGCCGCCGATCGAGTCGTCGTCGGTCTTCAGTTCGACGCGGGTGCCGTGGTGGCGGAAGTGGTACCAGTACAGCAGCATCGAGCCGGTGCACGCCATCAGGCGGTCGGCGATCTCGCGCGCGCCGGCGTGGCTGTGGTCGTTCTTCTCCGGCAGCACGGTGCCGAGCACCGACACGCCGGTGCGCATGACGTCCATCGGGTGCGCGGTCTTGGGCACCTGCTCGAGCGCGGTCTTCACCTGCGGCGGCAGCTCGCGCAGCCCGGCCAGCTTCTTCTTGTAGGCCGCCAGCTCAGCCTTGTTCGGCAGCTTCTCGTGCACCAGCAGGTGCGCGATCTCCTCGAACTCGCACTTCTCGGCAACGTCGAGGATGTCGTAGCCGCGATAGTGCAGGTCGTTGCCGGTGCGCCCGACCGTGCACAGCGCGGTGTTGCCCGCGACGACGCCCGACAGCGCGACCGATTTCTTGGGCTTGCCGGCCGTGGGGACGTTCGAAGCTTCGCTCATTTCTTTTCCTTGGCGAACAGGGCGTCGAGCTTCTGCTCGTACGCGTGATAGTCCAGGTACTGGTACAGGTCGTTGCGCGTCTGCATCAGTTCGAGCACGTTCTTCTGCGTGCCGTCGCGCCGCACCGCCTCGTACACCTTGAGCGCCGCCGCGTTCATCGCGCGGAACGCAGACAGCGGGTACAGGATCAGCCCGACGCCGGCGCCGGCCAGCTCCTCGCGCGTGAACAGCGGCGTGCTGCCGAACTCGGTGATGTTGGCCAGCACCGGCACCTTCACGGCGTCGGCGAACTTGCGGTACATCGACAGCTCGGTCATGGCCTCGGGGAAGATCATGTCGGCGCCGGCCTCGACGCAGGCGCGCGCGCGGTCGATCGCCGCATCGAGCCCCTCGACCGCCAGCGCATCGGTGCGGGCCATGATCACGAAGTCCTGGTCGGTCTTCGCATCCACGGCGGCCTTTACGCGGTCGACCATCTCGTCCTTCGGCACGATGGCCTTGCCCGGGCGGTGGCCGCAGCGCTTGGCCTGCACCTGGTCCTCGATGTGGCAGGCGCCGGCGCCGAACTTGATCAGCGACTTGATGGTGCGCGCGATGTTGAAGGCGCTGCCGAAGCCGGTGTCGATGTCCACCAGCAGCGGCAGGTCGCAGACCTCGGTGATGCGGCGCACGTCGGTCAGCACGTCGTCCAGGGTGCTGATGCCGAGGTCCGGCACGCCGAGGGAGCCGGCGGCGACGCCGCCGCCGGAAAGATAGATGGCGCGGTAGCCGACGGCCTGGGCGAGGCGCGCGTGGTAGGCGTTGATCGCGCCTATGACCTGCAGCGGCCGCTCGTCCCTGACGGCGGCCCGGAAGCGGGCGCCAGGGGTCATCGGCTTAGACAGGAACCTTGATCTCGACGCGCCGGTTCAGGCGGCGGCCTTCGACCGTGTCGTTGGTGGCGCGCGGCCGGGATTCGCCGTAGCCGGAAACGCTGATGCGCTCGGCGGCGACGCCGCGTTCGACCAGGTAGGCCTTGACCGAGGCGGCGCGCCGCTCGGACAGGACCTGGTTGAACTCGCTGTTGCCGACCGAGTCCGTGTGCCCGGTGATCTCGACCTTGGCGTCGGCACGCTCGTTGGACAGCACGCCGGCCACCTCGTCCAGCCTGCGGCGGATGGTGTCCGGCACGTCGGCGCGGCCGAAGGTGAAGGCGAGGCGCAGCAGCAACTCGCCCGGCTCGTCCTTGGCGTTCTCGATGTTGGTGGTCTTCAGCCCTTCAAGATCGTCCTGCGCGAACGACGCGGGCGCGAGCATGATGGCACCGACTGCGAGAAGCAGAAAAAGACGGCGAGCCATCTTGCCCCTTGTTGTTTTCAACGCGCGCAAGTATGCCATGCGGCCCGGTACGATGCGCCCATGCGCGCGATCGTGATCGGCTCCGGCTTGCTGGGCGTTTCCAGCGCCTGGTACCTCGCCAGGGGCGGCTGCGAAGTCACCGTGCTGGAGCGCGCCAGCGGCGCGGCGCAGGGCACCAGCTTCGCCAACGCCGGGATGCTCACCCCCAGCATGGCCGACCCGTGGAACTCGCCGGGGATTTTCTGGCACTTGCTGCAGTGGCTCGGCCGCGAGGACGCCCCGTTCCTGGTGCGGCCCGCCGCCCTGCCCGCCATGCTGGGCTGGGGCCTGGCGTTCATCGCGCACTCGAGCCCGGCGCGCCAGCGCGCGAGCATGGCCGCCAACCTCGCCCTCGCCTCCTACAGCATGGCGGCGCTGCGCGAGCTGCGCGCCTCGCTCAAGCTCGCTTACGACCAGCGCAGCAACGGCACGCTCAAGGTGTTCCGCGAGCGCAAGGCCTTCGACGCTGCCGTCGAGCGCAACGCGCAGCTGGCGCAGATGGGCCTCGAGGTGCGCGCGCTCACGCCGGCCGAGGCCGTCGCGCTGGAGCCGGCGCTGGCGCCGGTCGCCGGTCGCCTGGTCGGCGCGATCTACTGCCCGGCCGACGAGTCCGGCGACGCGCGCGCCTTCACGCTGGCGCTGGCCGACCGCGCGCGCGAGGCCGGCGTGCAGTTCGTGCATGACACCGAAGTGACCGGCTTCGAGCACGACGGTGCGCGGGTGGTCGCCGCAGTGGCGGACGATGCGCGACATCCGGGCGACGTCTTCGTGGTCGCCGCCGGCAGCTGGAGCCCGCTGCTGGTTTCGCAGCTCGGCGTGAAGCTGCCGGTGCGGCCGGTCAAGGGCTACTCGATCACGGTGCCGGCCGCGGGCTGGCCGGGCGCGCCGAAGATGCCGGTCATCGACGACGCCTTGCACGCCGCGGCCACGCCGTTGGGCCAGCGCCTGCGCGTCGCCGGCACCGCCGAGATCGCCGGCTACGACACGCAGCTCACGCCGGCGCGCATCGACAACCTCTTCAAGCTGCTGCTCGAGCTGTTCCCGTCCTACGCGCCGTTGCTCGACCGCAAGGCGGCGCAGCCGTGGGCCGGCTTGCGGCCGATGTCGCCCGACGGCCTGCCCCACATCGGCCAGCTCGGCCCGGAGAACCTGTTCGTGAACACCGGCCACGGCCACCTGGGCTGGACCCTCGCCGCCGGCTCGGGCGCCCTGCTGGCGGACCTCATCTGCGGCAGGCCGCCGGCGCTCGCCGCCGCGCCCTACGACCCGAGGCGCTGATTCACGGCGGCATCGGAATGCCGCCCTGCGTAGGTCGGCAATCCTTTGCCGACATCACATGACCGGCGTGGCGAGGTGCTCCATCACCAGCACCTGCATCTCGCCGACCAGGAAGCCCAGCGCCGCGCCGACCGCGATCAGGATCCACTCGTCCTGCTGGAACGCCGGCCGCAGCAGCGCCTCGTATTCCTCGACGGTGAGGTCCTTCATCTTGGTGGCGAGCAGGTTCTCGAGGTCCATCGCCTTGCCGGCGTAATCCTCGACGTGCTTCATGGTGTCCGGCAGCCGCTTCATCATTTCCTGCGCGACCACGCGCTTCATCTCCTGGTACCGCGCGCTGCCCACGGTGAACACGACGAAGGGCTTGGCGATGCCGGCCTGCTCGTCCACCATCTTCTGCACCTGGCGCTGCACCATGTCGAACAGGCGGTCCGACAGCGGGCCCTTGAGCACGGCGTCGAGGATGTTGCGCGGCGTCACCACCTCGGCGGCGATCAGCCGGCCGTACTCCGCCGACACTTCCATGCGGCGCTTGAGGAACAGGCCCTGCCACTCGAACAACCCGAACAGGTACTTCGTCGGGTGCTTCGGGTTGAAGACCATTTTCAGCGCCATCCAGTCGGTGAACCAGCCGGTGAACAGGCCGAAGATCGGCATCACCCAGATGTTGTGCGTCAGCGCCCACGTCGCCGCCTGCACCAGGCCGATGGCGAAGCCGAAATACAGGCCGGAGTTGCGGATGAACTGGAACTCGCCGCGGCCGGCCTCGAGGAAGATGCGGTTGAGCAGGCGCCGGTCGCGCATGAGGCTGCTGACGACCATGTCCTTCAGGTCGAACACCGAGCCGATGTTCTTCTTGATGTCCACCATGATCTGGCGAACCATCCCCGGCGCTTCGCTCTTCACGCGGTCCACGATCAGCTGCTTGAGCCGCTCGGGCGCGGCGTCCCACAGGCCCGGCGAGTAGATGGCGGCGACCTGGCGCGTGATCTGGTCGACGGTCTCGAGCAGCGGTTTTTCGATCTCACGCGCGACGCGGTCGGGGTCGAGCCGGCCGAAGACATCTTCCGGCCGCAGCAACTTGCTGGTCATGGTGTCGCAGGCGATGCCGGCCATGATCGCGGCCTTGCGCGGCACGATGCCCTGCCAGCCGAACACCCGGTGCCCGAATACCTTCGTTTGCAGCCCGACGAAGTCGAGCGGCTCGAACATCATGCGGATCGCGACGATCTTGGTGCCGTAACCGATCGCCGCGGCCACGAACGGCATCGACACATATAACAACCAGTTCGTCTGAACGTCGGCTGCGATCTGCGCCAGGCTCTGCACGATGGAATCTCCCCGCGACGACCGATGTTAACCTGCGCCCCATGAAAACCCGCGCCGCCGTCCTCAGGGCCATGGGCCTGCCGCTGCCGTACGCGCAGTCACGGCCACTGGCGATCGAGACGGTCGAACTCGAGCCGCCCGGCCCCGGCGAGGTGCTGGTGCAGGTCAAGGCCGCCGGCCTGTGCCACTCGGATTTGTCCGTGATCAACGGCGACCGCGCGCGGCCCTTGCCGATGGTGCTCGGCCACGAAGCCGCCGGCGTGGTCGAGGCGCTCGGGCCCGGCGTGGACGACCTCAAGGCCGGCGACCACGTGGTCATGGTGTTCGTGCCGAGCTGCGGCCATTGCCTGCCCTGCGCGGAAGGCCGTCCCGCGCTGTGCGAACCTGCGTTCGCCGCCAACTCGGCTGGCACGCTGCTGTCCGGCGCGCGGCGGCTGACGCACGGCGGCAGCGCACTGAATCACCTGCTCGGCGTCGCCGCGTTCGCCGAACACGTCACCGTGTCGCGCCGCTCGCTGGTCAAGGTCGACCGCTCATTGGCCTTCGAGCACGCCGCGCTGTTCGGCTGCGCGGTGCTGACCGGCGTGGGCGCCGTGGTGAACACCGCAAACCTGCGCCCGGGACAGAGCGCGGCGATCGTCGGACTCGGCGGCGTGGGGCTGGCCGGCCTGCTCGGCGCATCCGCGGCCGGCGCCTCGAAGATCGTCGCGGTCGACGTGAATCCGGACAAGCTCGCGCTGGCTTCGAGGCTCGGCGCGACGCACACCGTCAACGGCCGCGACGCGGACGCGGTCGAACAGGTCAAGGCCGCGACCGGGGGCGGCGTGGATTTCGCGTTCGACCTGGCGGGCTCGGTGCAGGCGCTCGAGACCGCGTACCGCATCACGCGGCGCGGCGGCACGACGGTGTCGGCCGGGCTGCCCAATCCCAAGCACACCTTCCCGCTGCCGGCGCTGAACCTCGTCGCCGAGGAGCGCACGCTCAAGGGCAGCTACATCGGCACCTGCGTGCCGCTGCGCGACATCCCGCGCTACGTGGCGCTGTTCCAGCAAGGCAAATTGCCCGTGGACAAGCTCCTCACCGGCAAGCTGAAACTGGACGACATCAACGAAGGCTTCGACCGCCTGCACCACGGCGAAGCCATCCGCCAGGTCGTGACCTTCCAATGAAAAAGGTGAAAAAGGGGACGCAACCCTTTTCCGAAGGTGCCGCTGAAAAAGGGTTGCGTCCCCTTTTACTGAAGGATCCGACGTTGCTGGAGAGCCGCGCCCTGATTGGCGGCGAATGGGTCAGCGCGGCGCAAACCATCACGGTGCGCAATCCGGCCACCGGCATGGAACTCGCCAGGGTGCCCAGCCTCGACGCCGCCGCCACCCGCCGCGCGATCGACGCCGCCAGCGCCGCCCTGCCCGGCTGGCGCAAGAAAACCGCCAAGGAGCGCGCCGCGGTACTGCGCAAGTGGCACGAGCTGATGCTCGCCAACCAGGACGACCTCGCGGCGATCATGACCGCCGAGCAGGGCAAGCCCTTGAGCGAGTCCCGCGGCGAGATCGCCTACGCCGCCTCGTTCTTCGAGTGGTTCGGTGAGGAAGCCAAGCGCGTCTATGGCGACGTCATCCCCTCGCCGTGGGGCGACAAGCGCATGCTCGTCACGAAAGAGCCGGTCGGCGTGTGCGCCGCGATCACGCCGTGGAATTTCCCCGCCGCCATGCTGGCGCGCAAGGTCGGCGCCGCGCTCGCCGCCGGCTGCACCATGGTGGCCAAGCCGGCCGAGCAGACGCCGCTGTCGGCGTTCGCCATGGCGCTGCTGGGCCAGCGCGCGGGCTTGCCCGCCGGCGTGCTCAACGTCGTCACCGGCGATGCACGCGCCATCGGTGGCGAACTCACCTCGAATCCCACCGTGCGCAAGATCACCTTCACCGGCTCGACCGAGGTCGGCAAGCTGCTGATGCGCCAGAGCGCGGACACGCTCAAGAGACTCTCGCTCGAGCTCGGTGGCAACGCCCCGTTCATCGTGTTCGACGATGCGGACCTGCCCGCCGCGGTCGAAGGTGCCATCGCCGCCAAGTACCGCAACACCGGCCAGACCTGCGTCTGTGCCAATCGCCTGATCGTGCAGGACGGCATCTACGACACGTTCGCTGCGGCGCTGACCCTCGCGGCCGGCAAGCTGCGCGTCGGTGCGGGCACCGAGGACGGCGTGCAGCAGGGCCCGCTGATCGACGCCGATGCGCTGGCCAAGGTCGAGGCGCACGTGGCGGACGCCAGGGCCGGCGGCGCGCGCGTGCTGCTCGGCGGCAAGCGCCATGCGCTCGGCGGCACGTTCTACGAGCCGACCGTGCTCGCGGACGTGACACAAAGCATGCGCATCGCCAATGAGGAAACCTTCGGGCCGGTGGCGCCGCTGCTGCGCTTCCGCGACGAGGCGGAAGCGATCACGCTGGCCAATGCCACCAACGCGGGCCTGGCGGCGTATTTCTATTCGCGCGACGTCGCGCGCGTGTTCCGAGTGGCCGAGCAGTTGCAGTACGGCATGATCGGCATCAACACCGGCCTGATCTCGAGCGAGGTCGCGCCGTTCGGCGGCATGAAGGAATCCGGCGTCGGCCGCGAAGGCAGCAGGTACGGCATCAACGACTACCTCGAGATCAAGTACTGGTGCCTGGGGGGCTTGCCCCCGTAGGCGTCAGATCAGGACCACGATCAGAACGATGATCAGGATCAGCCCGAGCGTGCTGATGCCCGTGTTCGCGCCGGCCGGCAGCGTATCGATGCGGTTCGCCACCACCTGCAGCTCCGCCTCGGTCAGGCTGGCAGCACGGTCCGCCGCGTCGGCCGGACTGACACCGAAGGCCTCGAGCTCGCGCTGGACGTCCTGGCGGACCAGGAATGCATCGACCTGCGCGCGCTGCGCGTCGGCCGACGGCGCCAGCAGTTGATCCGTTTCAATCATCTCGGCGTGGGCCGGCACCGCAAGGGCGCCGAGCACGATCAGCGCGACAGCGACGGGTTTTGTCTTGCTCATGAGTGTTTCTTCCCTTTGCCTTTGTGGTGCTTGCGGTAGTGCGGGGCGTAGACGTCGTTGTACCAGCGGTCCTGCACGAAGTAGACCGGCTGTCCGCAGGCGCCGTAGCTGCCGCAGTGTTTCTTCCAGTTCCTGGCATGGCCGGGCGGCACCCGCAGATAGACCGGCGCCGTAACCTCCTGGGCCGGCTTCACGAGGATGGGCTTTGGGTAGACCAGCTGAGGGGCCGGCGCATTGCCGATATTGATGCGCCCGAAAAATGCGGGGTCGCCAATGCTGACGTCCAGGGCAAGTGCGGGGGCCGCGACGAAGACCGTCGCGATCAAGCCAATCAACATTCTCATTGCCGACTCTCCGTGGACACTGTTGCGGGCAGCCCGATCCTCACATTCTCGGGAAGATGTCGATCGCGCCGACCAGCTCGAGGATGATCAGGATCAGCAGGAACACCAGCACCAGCTCGAGGGCGCCGGCGCCGGCCGGCAGCGAGTCAATGCGTGACGACAGCTCCTGCAGTTCGGACTGGGTCAGGCTGGCAACGCGGGTCGCCGCCTCGGCCGGACTGACACCGAGGGCCTCGAACTGGCGCTGAACATCCTCGCGCGCGAGGAACGCATCAACGCGTTCGCGCTGCTCGGAAGCCGCGGGCGCCAGGAGCTGGGCCGTGCCAATCATCCCGGCGCGAGCCGGCAGCGTGGACATCAGGAGGCACGGCACCAGCAGTCCGACGAGGAAGGATTGTGCGCGCATGACCTGACTCCATTGTGGGTTCCAGCAAATGCTATCGAGCCGCAAGTGCCCGGACGGTGCGGTACCGCGCTTAACGAGCCTCTGTGCGCTCCCGTACACAACGGCCTTCAAACGGACTATCCTAAGTCGCGGCCAGCATCCCCTTTGGGGGGAGGTTTGACATGCTCGATACACCCTCACCGCTGCAAAACCACCTCTTGGCGGCCCTGGACCCCGAGGTTCAGGGACGCCTGTTCCCCTATCTCGAGCTGGTCCCCTTGCCGCTCGGCGACGTCCTGTATGAGTCCGGCGATGCCATGCGCCACGTCTATTTTCCGACCGACTCCATCGTGTCGCTGCTCTACGTGATGGAAAGCGGCGCCTCGGCGGAGATTTCCGTGGTGGGCAACGAGGGGCTGATCGGAGTGGCCCTGTTCATGGGCGGTGAAAGCACCCCTAGCCGGGCGATCGTCCAGAGCGAGGGCACTGCCTACCGCTTGCTGGGACAGCGGCTCAAGGACGAGTTCAACCGCCACGGCGGCCTGCTGGTGCTGATGCTGCGCTACACCCAGGCCCTGATCACCCAGATGGCCCAGACGGCTGTCTGCAATCGGCATCATTCCGTCGACCAGCAGCTCTGTCGCTGGCTCCTGCTGTCCCTGGACCGCTTGCCGAGCAACAAGCTGGTCATGACCCAGGAGTTGATTGCCAACATGCTGGGCGTGCGGCGCGAAGGCGTCACCGAGGCCGCCGGCAAGCTGCAGAAGCACGGCGCCATCGAATACAGCCGCGGCCACATCACCGTGCTGAACCGGCCAGCGATCGAAAAGCTCAGTTGCGAGTGTTACGCGGTGGTCAAGAAGGAGACCGATCGCCTGCTGCCTTACCTCCCCCCTTAGGCGGCGCCAGCGCCATCCTCCGTGTCTTAGCGAACAGATCGTTGCGCGGCCATCGCGCACACTGCGAGCATGCGCACCAACCGTCTGCTCGAGGGACTGCCGCGAAAGGAGCGTGACAGGATCCTGAAGCGTTGCGAGACCGTGGACCTGGTCTTCGGCACCATCCTGTGTGAACCCGGCTCGCCTTACCGGCACGTCTACTTCCCCGTCACGGGATTCATCTCGACGGTTGCCACCCTGGGCGATCACCAGCCGCTGGAAATCAGGCTCATCGGCGACGAGGGCATGCTCGGCGCGACGGTGGCGCTGGGCGTCAATACCATCCCCCTGCGCGCCATCGTGCAAGGCTCCGGCATTGCATGGCGCATGACCACGCCGCAGTTCCGGGACTCACTGCGCGAAAATCCCGGCCTGCTCCGCATGCTCAAGCGCTACCTGTACGTTCAGGTGGCGCAGTTGTCGCAGGGCATCGGCTGCAACCGCTTCCATGAGGTGGAGGCGCGGCTGGCGCGCTGGTTGCTGATGACCCATGACCGCGCGCACGCGGATCATTTCCACCTTACGCACCAGTACCTCGCCGACATGCTCGGGGTACGCCGCAGCGGCATCACCATCGCCGCCGGCGCGTTGCAACGCAGCGCGCTCATCGGCTACGCCCGCGGCGTGATCAGGGTCCTCGACCGCAAGGGGCTCGAGGCCAGGTCCTGCGAGTGCTATGAAGCCGGGATCCAGGACTACGCGCAGCAATTCGCCTAGCGCGACGATTGCGCATCCCGAAAAGGCCGAATAGCCAGCGATTTCCGCCGGAAGGCGCATGGCTATTTGCCCCCGAAAGGCGCACCGTGGCTCAACGCACAGACACACTGGCAGCGCGATGACCAAGTTGAGGAAGTACCGGCGACCGATAGGTTTGGCGCTCGCTCTGAGCGCGGCGTCCTTTGTCGGCCCCACCGCTGCGGCTCAGCCGCTGGCCGCCGTCAAGGCGGCTCCCCCCGCAGCGAGCGCCGACCTGCGCGCGGCGGAAGACACCCGCATCCAGCAGGCGCTCGAGGCGTCGTTGAAGAAGCTCGCGCTCGGCCGCGCCGTCCAGCAGGGCCGACTGGCGGTGGCACTCGTGGACATCACCGATCCGGCACATCCGCGCATGGCCCAGGTGAATGGCGACCGCATGATGTACGCCGCGAGCCTGCCCAAGATCGCGATCCTGCTGGGCGCGTTCCAGAGGGCCGCCGAGAACAACCTGACCCTCGACGGTGCCGCGCTGGTCGAGCTCAAGCAGATGATCCGCAATTCCTCGAACAGTGCCGCCAGCGCCATGCTGCAGCGTGTGGGCACGGACTACCTGGCGAAGATCCTGCAGTCCGAGCGTTACCGGCTCTATGACCCGGCCCTGAACGGCGGCCTGTGGGTGGGTAAGTCCTATGGCCGCGGCGCCGACGGCCGGCGCGACCCCTTGCACAACCTGTCGCATGGCGCGACCGCCTACCAGGTCGCGCGCTTCTATTACCTGCTGGAAACCGGCCAGCTGGTGTCGCCGGAGGCCAGCCGCAAGATGAAGGAAATCCTGGGTTCACCGGCCCTCCACCACAAGTTCGTGAAGGGACTGGAGCAGGCTCATCCGGGGGCGCAGATCTACCGCAAATCCGGCACCTGGCGCACCTATCATTCGGACAGCGCCATCGTCGAGCGTGACGGCCGCCGCTATATCGCCGTGGGCCTGGCGGACGATCCGAGGGGCGGCGACTGGATGCGCAAGTTGATCGTGGCGATGGACGACATCGTGTTCAGCCGCGAGTCCCCTCGGCTCTGAGCACCGGTTCCGCCGCGGGCGGCAGCAGCCGCGCGATCCTCGCTTCCAGCTCCGCCAGCCTGAACGGCTTGATCATGTAGTCGTTGGCACCGGCTGAGAGCGCGCGCGTGATCTCGCGCTCGCCGGTTTCGCCGGTCAACATGAGGATGGGCACCTCGCCCCATTGCAGGTGGGCGCGGATCAGTTTCACCAGCTCGAAGCCGTCCACGTAGGGCAGGTCGACGTCGAGCAGCGCGAGATCCGGCGGCGCCTGCGCTGCCATGAGCTTCTGCACCGCCAGTCCATTGGCGGCGACCGCTACCGTGAATCCCCGGCGTTCCAGCGCTCGCCGCAGCAGCAGCGCCGTCGGCGCGTGGTCCTCGGCGACGATCGCCGTGCGGCCGGTGCCCGACAGCCCGGTGGCGGCCGTGCTGTCGAGGACCGGCGCGCCGCCGCGCTGCGCGCGCACGATCAGCTCGGGCAGCAGCCGCCGCACGATGTAAACGCCGGCGACGATCCAGCCGGCGCACATGGCGACGACCGCCCAGCTCAGGCCCGCATCGCCGACTTTCCACGGCAGCCACTGCGTCAGCAGCAGGATGATCAGGCTGCCGGCGATCTTGAAGCCGCGATAGCCCACCATGTCGATCCAGGCCTTGGCGCGATAGATGGTCGCCGCGTCCACCCACACATACAGCAGCTCGCGCGCCGTGCGATTGATCGAGTAGGCCAGCGCGCGGTCCGAGATTTTCATGATGCCGGCCAGTTCCAGCCGCGGCCCGAAACTGAACCCCAGCGCGGACACGCCCAGCAGCACCGGCTGCGCCAGGATGCCGGCGCCGACGCCATAGCCCCGCAACAGCAGCGGCGCCAACGCCAGGTTGATGAGCAACGCAACGCCGCTCAGCAGGCTGAGGAAGCCCGACAGGTACGCCGTGCGTCCTTCCTGGTCGGTGTAGGTCTGTTCGACCAGGTGCATGAACTGGTACTCGACGATCGGCTCGCAGATCTGCGACAGCAGCAGCATCACCGCGATCAGCGTGAGATAGCGGCTGTTGCGCAGGGCCGTCCAGACATCGGCGGCGCCGGCCTGCTGCACATCTGCAGCCGGCGCTTCGTCGTAGAAGCCGTGACGCGCCAGCCGCAGGGTCAGCCACATCATCAGGCCGATGACGCCGGCGGACACCAGCAGCAAGCCCGCGGTGGTCAGCGGCGTCAGGCGGAGCAGCGCGCTCGCCAGATACCCGCCAACCAGCCCGCCGACCAGCCCACCGCTGGCGATGAGCCCGTACCAGCGCCGGCCGTCCGTGCTGCGATAGACGCTATTGGTGAGGCTCCAGAACTGCTCCACCAGCACCACGCTGAAGATGTCGACCAGGAGATAAAGGCCAATCGCCGTCGGCAGGCTGGGCCACAGCAGCAGGACGCGAAACACAAGCAGCAACACCAGCACGGCGCCGCAAGTGCCCAGCACGATGTCCAGGCGGGTGTATTTTTTCAGGAGACGGACATACAGCGGCATCAGGGCCAGCAGCAGCACGGCACTGGCCGTCCACAGATACGGCAGGTCCCCGGCATCGGCGTATTCCAGGAACAGCGAGCGGCTCGCGGGCTTGACCTGGTAATAGGCCAGGATGATCAGGAAAAAATCGAGGAACAGCAGGATCGAGCGCACTGCCGGCCGCTGCAACAGCGTCGCTGGAATTCCCACGGGCCGGCGCCTCTTCAATCGCCGTTGCGCGACAGACGGTCCCTGTATTCGAGGCGTAACCCGCCGCCGCGATTGGACGAAACGGTTGGAGCCGACCGGAGTCCTTTTCCAATCGCCACCCAGGGGGCTCGGGCCCGGTTGCCCGGCGACTTGGGGGCGCGGATCGCGCCGTGCCAGGAATCGCGGTAGATGCGGAGGGTGGTCATGCCTTTACTATCCCCTCCAGCCGTTGCGCAATCTGTGCGCTTGCGTACCGATGCTCCAAAAAAAAGACAGGACCCTCGCGGGTCCTGTCCTTTACTTGCGACTGCAGGCTTTACGGCTTGCCGTTACCGCCCTTGCGGCCCGGGTTGCCCGGCACGCCGCCGAGCTCGTCGTTCGAACGCGAGGGATCACCCTGGTTCGAATTGCCCGGATCGCAAGCCTCGGGGCCGTTGCCGACGCCCTGGTTACAGGCCTGCCGGGGCGGCCGGTTGCCGTTGGATCCACCGCATGCGGTGACCGTGGCGCCGGTCACCGTCACTGCGGCTCGGGCCAGGGCATTACCCTCGAAGGTGCCACCGGTGAGAGTGATCGCAGCGCCCGCGAGAATCGTTCCCTTGAAATCGGACGTCGTCATGGTCGCGGCCGCGTCCACGTGCCAGTAGACATTGCAAGCCGTTGCACCGCCGGCCATCACGACCTGGAAGTTGGTGCCGGTGAGGGCGCCGACTGCGGTGTTGCCGATCTTGAACAGCCAGACCGCGTTCGCGGGCCCGGTGAGGGTCAACGTGCCGGTCACTTCCGCTGCCGCGTCGAAGCAGTAAACGCCCGGCGCCAGCGTGACTCCGGCCAGCGTGCCGGTGAGGACCTGATCACAGGACACGTCCGCCAGCGCGCTGTACGCGTTGTCGAACTGGTCCACGACTCCGGCCGAGACCGGGGCGATGACAGCGCCGACGATCGTGCAGTTGGTCTGGACGATCGAGGCGGGCACGCCGGAGGAACCGACGTCGCCGAAGATGGTGGAGTCGGTGCAGGTCACCGCGCCGCTGCCCTCGGGCGCAGCGCTCAGCAGCGCAAAGTCCGGCTCGCCCAGTGAATGCGGGTTACCGGCGAATGCCGGGGCTGCGCCGAAGGCCAGCACGGCAGCTCCAAGCGCTGTTGCAAACAGATTCTGGTTACGAGATTTCATGAACGAACTCCGTTGGAAATAAACTTATTGCGAAGTGCAGTTATGCGCTGATGGCGAACGATGTTCTATGCGTTGGCACACTTAGCGGGCGTCGGGATCGTCCACCGGCACGCTGGGATAAGCGGACTCGGGGACCGGCGGCGGCGCCTCCGGGACCGGGTGCCTGGACTCGATCAGGCGATGGATGCGCATGGCCAGCGTCTGGTGCGCCACGGCGGCGTTCACCCGCAGCACATTGGACATCACCACCACCAGGTAGTGATGCGCTGGCGCGCCCGCCGGCGATTCGACGATGGCCACCGACGCCAGGCGGTTGGTCTTGTCGCCCCGGTACTTGCGGCAGCCGCGCACACCGCCGTCGCACTGGAAGAACGAGCCCGACTTGAAGTAGACCGCCGCTTCGTTCAGCGCCGGATGCGAGGCATAGCGAATGCGCCGCTGGGTCATGTACAGCAGGCGCTTGATCTCGCGGCTCGAGAAATCGTCCACCAGGGTGCCGGCCTCGAGGCGGAACAGGAGCTTCACCAGCTGTTCGGGCGTCGCATAACTCGTGGTGTTGCTGACGCGCTGGTTGCCGCCGCGGGTGAAGAAACTGCCCTGGCGAATCTGTTCGGGGTCCAGCCCATTGCGCACCAGCGCATCGGTCATGGTCTCCGACATGAGGCGGCCCAGTTCGGCGCGCGGGGTCACGGAGAAGAAGGTCGCTGCCTCCTCGGCCGATACCGGGTAGCGCGACCCGAATTGGGCCAGCGCGATCAGTTCCTTCTGAACCATGGCCGCCGCCGAGTTGGAGCTGGCCGACAGCATCCAGTCCAGGTATTCCCACAGGCTGCCCTCGTCGCCTTCGCGAATCGAGCGGGACGTCCCGAGCTTGCGCTCGACGTCCCAGAGCGGCACGGTGTGGCTGCGCTGGTCGTACTGGCTGAAGCCGTCGGCGGTGATGCGCGCGTTGCGCAACACGCGCTCGCGCGCGGCAAGGTCGGCGGGATAGAGGTCCGCGAGTTTCTGGAACACCGCCAGCGCCACCAGGATCTTCGCCACGCTGCCGACGTTGGCCCGCGTCTGGGCGTTGTGGACTGCGTACGCCGGGTGTCGCGGGTCGCTCAGGTCGAGCACGGCGATCGCATAGTCGGCCCGCTCGGCCGCGGGCACCAGCTCGGCGATCGCGCGGCTCAACCCGGCGTCGATCGACGGCAGCGCCGGGCCATCCGGGCCGTGCCAGCGCGGAACGATCTCCGCCATGGGCAGGTACTGTCCGGCCTGCCGCCGCCGCCCGGGCACTTCACCCGATTGCACCTGCCGCGCCTGCTCGAGCCGGCGGATGCCGGTGTAGGCATAACCATCGACGGGATACGCGGGGGCTGGCGCAGGCCACAGCAACAGCAGCAAGGCCGGCAGCGCTGCCCTCCTCATGACGGCCCGCCCGCCGCAGCGGCCGGCACCGCGCGCAAATCAACGTTCTTGTTACGCGTCTTGCGCAAGCCGGCGTCAAGGTCGAGCAGGTACTGGTTGCGGGAGGCCTGCACGCTTTGCACGAAGGGGCGGATCTGCAGCAGCATCAGGTGGCCGCCGACGAATCCAAACTCGATGTCCGCGGGAGCGGTTCGTCCGGCGTCATCCTGCAGGCCCGGATAGTCCTTTGGAAACGCGCGCACGAAATCGAGCAGCTGCCTGATTTCATCGGGCGTCAACACGTATTCGGGCGCATCGCTGCGCACCTCCCGCGCGCCCCCCTGCGGCGACAGCACGCGCTTGGTCCGCGCCGTGTCGGACGCCAGCAGCCGCACCGCGCCGGTCTTGAGCGAGATGCGCAGGGTTTCGGCCGCCTGGCCGTCGACGCCGCCGCTGACGCCGGCGTTGGTCACCACGGTGATCTCGTCGCGGGCGCCGGTATCCAGGTTGGTGGCGACCATGACCCCGGATTTGTCGTTGGGCAGGCTGCGGTGCAACAACACCGAGGCATAGACGTGCTCGGGCATGTCCATCAGGCCCTGGCGCCAGCCGAAGGCACGCTCGGTGGAGGGCGAAGCCCAGACCTGCTTGATGGCGGCAATCACGGCGTCGAGACCGACCACGTTGGGGACGGTCAGGTTCAGGCCGGCGCCGGTGAAGCCGGGAAGGTCCTCGACATTGGTGTCGCTGCGCACGAAGACACCGTAGGTGCCTTCCATGCCGAACAGGTCGTGCATGTCGTTGCGCAGGCGCTCACGGAATTCGGGGCCGAGTTCCACCGCCTGCAGCCACTGCCGCACGAAGGTCAGCACTCGCGGCAAGCGGCGCGCGTAGCCCTGCGGATCCAGGTCCTTGCGCACCGCCAGCGCGGCGTACTCCGCCTTCAGCCACTCGAACATCGAAGGCTGGCCGGCACCGATCGGCCGGTCCAGCACCGCCCGGTACAAGCCGAACGGGATCGCCAGGCCGAGCGACACATGACGCGGAAAATGATGCGTCAGCTCGCCGACCTGCGCGGCCTTGGGGCCGGCGCTGCGCCCGGAATCCGTCGCGCGCAGTTGCGTGGTCGGCACCAGGTCCGTGCGCAGCAGGTCGAGTTTCGCCAGGTTGACGTAAATCGGGTCCGCCAATACTTTCTTGCCGCTGCCGAGCAGCCGGTCCCACTGGGGACCGTCCGCTTCGATGCGCACCACACCGCCGGCGCTCGCGGTCAGCACGATGGAACGGCCGCGGTAAGCCTCCAGCACCGTGAGCAGTGACCGGCCGACCACGACGTTGGGAATGCCCAGGTTGCGCGCCAGCAATTGCACGTGCGACAGGGCGTTGCCTTCCGCGGCGGTGAGAATGCCGGCAACGGGCGGCAGGTCGGACGTGGTTTCGGGGACCAGGTAGATGGCGACCGGGGCGAGCGTTTCGGTGGGCCTGATGTCCGCGGCCGTTCGCAACACGCCGCGGGCCAGGCCGGGATTGAGCCGGCGCAGGCCCGAGATGTCCTGGCCAAACAGGCTGTGGCGCGTTTCGCTCAGGCGATCCGCGTCGCGGGCCAGCGACTCCAGCACGCTGGAATAGAACAGCATCACGCTGCCGCGCAGGCGATCGGCGATGTAGTCGGCCGCGCGCGGCTCGATCCGCGTCAACCGTTCCATGGCGTTGCCGAAGTGGTAGCCGAGGCGGTGTTCGGGCCAGGCCGCGGCGCGCCCGAGTTCAAGCAGCTCACCGCGATAGACCTCCAGCCGCGCGCGCTCGGACCCCAGGCTGGTGAGCGACTGCTCGATTTGCGCCAGTTCACGCGCCGTGAGCAGGCCGATGCCGTACACGGAGCGCGCGGCCGTCCGCAACCAGGCCAGCCGCTGGGCGCGGGTGGCGCGCGGCAAGGTCTGCAGCACCGCGCGGCTGGCCGCAAACACGGCGCTTTCCGCAGTGAGGCTTGCGTCCAGCCCCGCCAGCCCCAGGGCGGGCGATCCCAGTTCCGGCAGGCGCTGGCGGATCAGGACCAGGGCTTCCGTGCCGAGGCGGAACTGGCTTTCGGCGTCGCTGCCGTTGTCGAGATCCGCCGCGAGCTTGCGAAAGCGTTGCGCCAGCTCCGGCTTGCGGATTCCGCGGCTCAAGGACTCCAGCACATCGGGCAGCGTCCTGCCGGTATGGTCCCGGTCGATCATTTGCGCCAGCGCCGCGTAGTCCGCCTGCAGCGCCGGCTGGCCAAGCGGCCCGGCCGCGTAGTCGCGCACGCGCTGTGCGTCGGTGGCGTCCGGCATGCTGTGGATCTTGCTGCGCAAGTCCTGGAACCGCGCATCGTTGGACGCGATCATGGTGGCCGCGCCGCGCAAGGCCGTCATCGTGGCCGTTGCCGTTGCCGCGCCATGCGGCAACAGCCGGGCCGCCTCGCGCAGGACGGCGAACGGCGATCCGCCCGGCGCACGTTCCGGCGGGTCCAGCATGGCCAGCAGGATCGCCGTGCCGCCGTCGGCTTCGTTGTAGTCCTGGAAGGCGCCGCGGTAGAACCGCGCCTTGCGCAGGATCCAGCCGTCGTCGGCCGCGACCAGGAATTGTTCCAGCAGCAGGATGGAAAGGAAGTCAGGGTCCGCAGCGGGGCCGATCACGTCCTGCGGCCTCAGGCCGGCCAGGATGTTGGCAATGGGATAGCCCGCCGCCCGGATCTGCACGGCCTGCTCGCTCCATTGGCCGTGCTGGAACCCGCCGCCATGCGTTTCGCAGGCGAAGGCGGAGGGCGCGAGCACCACGCCATCGGCGCAGTACCAGCGCACGCCCGAGAACGGGCCGCGGGGCTGTTCCTTCATCTGCTGGATCCAGCCGCGAAATGTTTCCGGCGACGCCGACGCGTGCGCCGCGCGCAGCGGAACGAGGGTCAACGCCAGGCAGCACGCCGCAACCTGCCAGCTGTTCCGGTTCACGCGAATCCAGCCCGTGCAGCGGCCCTGCGCGTCAGGATTTCCTGGGCACGACCAGCAGCAGCACGCCCACCAGCAGGGTTCCGAGCCCCACCCAGACCGGCACGTAGACCTGTTGCGTTTCGTTCACGGTCAGCTTCAGCGCGCCGAGATCGGCGGTGTGCCTGTCCTTGGTGTAGCTGAAGCCGCCATAGGCCAGCCCCAGGGCACCGAGGATGATCAACACGATGGCGACGATTTTTGTGGGGTGCATTTCATTCGCTCCTTATCACGGTCAAAGAACCTTGCGACCCTGGATCACCCTGATCAGCACGACGGCAATGGCCACCACCAGCAACAGGTGAATCAGTCCACCCATGGTGTACGAGGACACCAGGCCCACAGCCCAGAGAATCAGCAATATGACAACGATGGTTTCGAGCACTTTCCCACTCCTTGCGTCGTTCACGGCGTGACACCGAGGCTACCGGGGTGGGTCTGGCGCGTCGGTCTGGCACCGCACATTGAAAGCGGTCGTCCCTCCCCCTATGTCCTGTGCCGCACAGACCCCGCGGCTGCCGGGGCCCAGACTGGGGGAGCCTCCACTTTTTCGGGTGAATTTCCTTGAGCGACAAGCCGCCGAGCCTCGCCCTGCCCGCGGTCCCGGTCCCGCGGGTCCGCTCGATGGCGACCGCCGGGCTGCTGCTGGTGGCGGTCCTGACGGTGCTGCACCTGGCGCGCGACGCGGTGGTGCCGGTGGTGGTCGCGCTGATCCTCAGCCTGGTGTTCCTGCCGGCCGTGCGCGGCATGAAAAAGATCTACATCCCGGCGCCGCTGGGGGCTGCCATCATCGTCCTGGGCCTGCTGGCGGCGTTCCTGGGCGGCATCTACACGCTGGCGGAGCCCGCCAGCGCCTGGCTCGACAAGGCCCCGCAGGGTTTGCGCGCGCTTGGCGCGAAGCTGGAACGCTTCACCGGACAGGTGCAGGACGTCACCAAGGCCACCCACCAGGTCCAGGACATGACGCAGGACATGGCCAGCGGCGACAACGCCGCTGACCGGGCCCGGGAGGTCACGGTGAAGACGCCGACCCTGGCCGGCGGCATTTTCGTTGCCGCCCGGGAGTTCGCCTTCAGCGCGCTCAGCACGCTGGTGCTGCTCTACTTCCTGCTGGCCTGCGGGGACCTGTTCCTGCGCAAGACCATCGCCGCCACGCCGCGCCTGGCCGACAAGGAACGCGCCATCGACATCGCGCAACAGATCGAAGCCGGCGTGTCGACCTATCTGCTCACCGTGACCCTGATCAATGCCAGTCTCGGCTGCGTGGTTGCGCTGGCGATGTACCTGATGGGTGTGCCCAACCCGGTGCTGTGGGGCGTCCTGGTCGCCGTGCTCAACTTCATCCCGTACCTCGGCGAGATTGCGGCCGTCGCCGCCCTGACGATCGTCGGGTTGCTGACGTTCGACGATCTGTGGCGCGGCCTGCTGGTGCCCGGCGTGTTCTGCCTGCTGTCCGCGATCGAGCGCTACCTGTTCACCCCGCTGATCCTCGGCCAGCGCCTGAGCCTGAACCCGGTGGTCATCGTGCTGTCGGTCCTGTTCTGGGGCGCCATGTGGGGAGTCCCCGGCGCGCTGCTCGCGGTGCCGATCCTGGTGGCGCTCAAGACCCTGTGCGACCGGGTCGAGCGGCT
>JANNLM010000024.1:0-19133 GCA_031396825.1 Gammaproteobacteria bacterium
GCCGAAGCCCATCAGGCGCACGCCAGAGGCCTTGTCCTTCACCTTGGCCATGTAGGGGGCCACGTTCTTGACGTCGCCGATCGTGTCGAGCATGCGCAGCACCGCCTCGTTGGCGCCGCCGTGCGCCGGGCCCCACAGCGCGGCGATGCCGGCGGCGATGGCGGCGTACGGGTTGCAGCCGGTCGAGCCGGCCAGGCGCACCGTCGAGGTCGAAGCGTTCTGCTCGTGGTCGGCGTGCAGGATGAACAGCACGTCGAGCGCCTTGGCCGCCACCGGGTCCACGTGGTACGGCTCGGCCGGCACCGCGAACATCATGTAGAGCAGGTTCGAGCAGTAATCCAGGTGGTTCTGCGGGTACATGAACGGCTGGCCGAAGTACTTCTTGTAGGCGGCCGCGCCGATGGTCGGGATCTTGGCGATCATGCGGTGCGCGAAGATGTCGCGGTGCCGCGGGTCCTTGTTGTTGGTGGTGTCGTGGTAGAACGCGGACAGCGAGCCCACGATGCCGGTCATCATCGCCATCGGGTGCGCGTCGTAGTTGAAGCCGGCGAAGAAGCCCTTGAGCGACTCGTTGATCATCGTGTGACGGCGGATGTCGCCGTCGAACTTCTGCAATTGGGCCTGGGTCGGCAGCTCGCCGTACAGCACCAGGTAACAGACCTCGATGAAACTCGACTTCTCGGCCAGCTGCGACACGGGGTAGCCGCGGTACAGCAGGATGCCCTCGTCGCCGTCGATGTAGGTGATCTGGCTGTTGCACGAGCAGGTCGACGAGAAGCCCGGGTCGTAGGTGAACGCGCCGGTCTTGTCGTAGACCTTGCCGACGTCGAGGCCGACGGGACCGAGCGTGCCCTTGATCGCGGGCAGTTCGGTTTTCTCGCCGGTGGCGTTGTTCACCAGGCTGTAGGTCGCATCGGCCATTGTTCGGCTCCGGTTGTTTCGCGGACTCCCCCACGCTGCTCGCGAATGCTTCGAGGAGCGGGCAGCCGACGAAGGATAGCGACATTCCGGGCGCCCCAACAACAAAAACAAAAAAGGCCGCGCGAGGCGGCCTTTCCGAAAGGGGTGCGTCCCCTTTGTTTACGCGTGCGCGTCGGGCTTGGCGGCCTTCTTGGCCGGGGCGGCGTAACGCTTCTTGAACTTGTCGATGCGGCCGCCGGTGTCCATCAGCTTCTGCTTGCCCGTGTAGTACGGGTGGCACACCGAGCACACTTCGATGTGCAGTTCGGGCTTGGCGATGGTCGAGCGCGTCTTGAACTTGTGGCCGCAGCTGCAGATCACGGCCACTTCCTTGTAATTCGGGTGAGTCTCGGCCTTCATTGGAATCTCGGTTGACGCGCGCGGGTACCGCGAAAGGGCGCGCAGTTTACGGGGTGCGGGGGTGGGGTGGCAAACCGCCCCGGCAACTGGTCATACCTCAGCCATTTTCTCTTGTAACATCAACAAGATATCGCCATCGACGCCGCTCATGGCAGGAACAGCGCGACCAGCGGGTTCAGCAGCTCGCGCCCGCGGGCCGACGCGCGGACCGACGGGCCCTCGCGCTCGACCAGTCCGCGGCTGGCGGCCTGCGCCAGCGGACGGTCGAGCGTCGAGCCGGGCAACCCGGTGCGCCGCTCGAAGTCGGCCAGGCGGAACCCGTCGTTCAGCCGCAGCGCGTTCATGGCGAACTCGAATGGCAGGTCGGTCGCGGCCACCGCGCGTTCCTCCTGCACGGCGGCCGGCGTGCCCGCGGCGTCCTGCCAGGTGCGGGGGTGCTTGTGCCGCGCGCGGCGCCGGATGTCGCCGCCGCGCGTGCGCTTGCCGTGCGCGCCCGCGCCGATGCCCAGGTAATCACCGAACTCCCAGTAGTTGAGGTTGTGGCGGCAGCGCCGGCCGGCGCGGGCGTAGGCCGACACTTCGTATTGGGCGTAGCCCTGCGCGGCGAGCAGCGCCTGGCCCTGCTCCTGCATCTCCCAGGCCTGGTCGTGATCGGGCAGCGGCGGCGGACGCGCGTGGAACTCGGTGTTCGGCTCGAGCGTGAGCTGGTAGTACGACAGGTGCTCCGGGGCGAGCGCGAATGCGGCCTCGAGATCCGCGCGCGCCTGCGGCAGGGTCTGCCGCGGCAGCGCGTACATGAGGTCGAGGTTGAGGTTGTCGAAGCCCGCCTCGCGGGCCAGCGCGAACGCGTGCCGCGCCTCGTCGGGGCCGTGGATGCGGCCCAGCGCCTTGAGTTGCCCCGCGTCGAAGCTCTGCACGCCGATCGACAGCCGGTTGACGCCGGCCGCGCGGTAGCCGCGGAAGTTCGCGGCGTCCGCGGTGCCGGGATTGGCCTCGAGCGTGATCTCGATGTCCGGCGCGAAGGCGATGCGCTTCGCGGCCTGCTCGAGCAGCCGGCCGATGGCCGCGGCCGAGAACAGGCTCGGCGTGCCGCCGCCGAAGAAGATGCTCGTCAGCGGGCGCGCTTCGGCGTCGGGCAGCTCGAAATCCAGGTCCCGCAGCAGGGCGTCGACGTAGGCCTGCTCGGAAATATCTGCTGGATTGCGCAGCGCGTGCGAGTTGAAGTCGCAGTACGGGCACTTCTTCACGCACCACGGGAAGTGGGCGTACAGCGCCAGCGGGATGTCAGCCACGCAGCGCCTGCGCCAGCGCCGCCGCCGCGCGGGCGCGGTGCGACAGCCGGTTCTTCAGCGCCGCCGGCAGCTCGGCGGCGGACTTGCCGTGCGCCTCGACCCAGAACAGCGGGTCGTAGCCGAAGCCGCCGCCGCCGCGCGGCGCCCGCAGCAGCGTGCCGCGCCACTCGCCCTGCGCCAGCACCGGCACCGGATCGCCGGGGTGGCGTACGAAGGCGAGCACGCAGACGTAACGCGCGCCTCGCCGGTGGCTGGGGACGTCGCCCAGCGCCTCGAGCAGCTTGGCGTTGTTGTCGGCATCGCTCGCCGTGGCGCCGGCGTAGCGCGCGGAGTGCACGCCGGGCGCGCCGGCGAGCGCGTCGACCTCGATGCCGGAGTCGTCCGCCAGCGCCGGCAGGCCGGAGGCCTGCGCCGCGTGGCGCGCCTTGAGCAGGGCGTTCTCGACGAAGCTCGGCGCGGTTTCCTCGGCGGGGTCGTCGCTGAACTCGGACACCAGGCGCAGCCGGTAACCCAGCGCGCCGAGCAGGTCCTGCAGCTCGGCGAGCTTCTTCGGGTTGCGGCTGGCGAGGACGACTTCGCGCATGTTCGTTCCGTAGGAGCGCCTTCAGGCGCGACCTGTCGCGGCTAAAGCCGCTCCTACGACTCCAGCGCCTCGCGCTGCGCCGCCAGCAGGTGCTGGATGCCCTGGGTGGCGAGGTCGAGCATGGCGTCGAGCTCCTCGCGCCGGAACGCGCTGTGCTCGGCGGTGCCCTGCACCTCGACGAAGGCGCCGGCCTCGTTCATGACGACGTTCATGTCGGTGCCGGCCTGCACGTCCTCGGAATACTCGAGGTCGAGCACCGGCGTGGCGCCGCAGATGCCGACCGACACCGCCGCGACCTGGCCGTGCAGCGGGTTCTTCTTCACCAGCCCGCGCGCGACGACGGAACCGATGGCGTCGGCCAGCGCGACGTAGCCGCCGGTGATCGCGGCGGTGCGCGTGCCGCCGTCGGCCTGCAGCACGTCGCAGTCCACCACGATCTGGATGTTGCCCAGCGCGTCGAGGTCGACCACCGAGCGCAGCGCGCGCCCGATCAGGCGCTGGATCTCGAGCGTGCGGCCGCCCTGCTTGCCGGTGGTCGCCTCGCGGCGCGTGCGGTCGTGGGTGGCGCGCGGCAGCATGCCGTACTCGGCCGTCACCCAGCCGCCGCCTTTTTCCTTCTTCCAGGCCGGCACGCGTTCCTCGACCGAGGCGGTGCACAGCACGCGGGTGTCGCCGAACGCCACCAGCACCGAGCCTTCGGCGTGGCGGGTGAACTTGCGCGTGAAGCTGATGGGGCGCAGCTGGTCGGGGGCGCGGCCGGCAGGTCGGGTCATGGGCGGGGCGTCGTGAAGGGCGCGCAGTATACGCCCCGCGCCTAAAATGGCCGGCATGAACGTCGACGAACTGGTGCGGGACTTCGCGATGCTCGGCCCGTGGGAGGAGCGCTACCGCTACCTGATCGAGCTGGGCCGCAAGCTGCCGCCGCTACCCGAGGCCGCGCGCACCGAGGTCAACAAGGTGCGCGGCTGCATGTCGCAGGTCTGGCTGGCCGCGCAGGCCCACGCCGGCCCGCCGCCGCGGCTCGAGCTGCAGGGCGATTCGGACGCGCACATCGTCAAGGGACTGATCGCGCTGCTGTTCAAGCTGTACGCCGGCCGCACGCCGCGCGAGATCCTGGCGCTCGACGTCGAGTCGGTGTTCGAGCGCCTGGGCCTCGAGAGCCACATCACCATGAACCGCCGCAACGGTTTCTACGCCATGGTCGAGCGCATCCGCGTTCTCGCGAAAAACACCGCGGCGGCAGCCGCGTAGAATCGGCAGGCACAACCAGGGGGACGTCATGGAGATCGCGTTTACGGTTTTCGCAGTGCTGGCCGTGGTCACGGCCTGGAAGATGATCGTCACCGTGCCGCAAGGCGCGGAATACACGATCGAGCGCTTCGGCAAGTACGTCAGCACGTTCCAGCCCGGGCTGCACTTCATGTTTCCCTACATCTACCGCATCGGCCGGCGCCTGAACATGATGGAGCAGGTGCTCGACGTGCCTTCGCAGGAGATCATCACCAAGGACAACGCCATGGTCGGCGTCGACGGCGTGGTGTTCTACCAGGTGCTCGACGCGGCCAAGGCCGCCTACGAAGTGGACAACCTGCAGTACGCGATCATGCAGTTGTCGCAGACCAACCTGCGCACCGTGATGGGCTCGATGGACCTCGACGAGCTGCTGTCCCAGCGCGACCACATCAATACCAAGCTGCTGTCCGTGGTCGACAACGCGACCACGCCGTGGGGCATCAAGGTCACCCGCGTCGAGATCAAGGACATCCGCCCGCCGGTGGACCTGGTCGCCTCGATGGCGCGCCAGATGAAGGCCGAGCGCGACAAGCGCGCCAACATCCTCGAGGCCGAGGGCTTCCGCCAGTCGGCGATCCTGAAGGCCGAGGGCGAGAAGCAGTCGCAGATCCTCAATTCGGAAGGCGAGAAGCAGCAGAAGATCCTCGACGCCGAAGGCCGCAAGGAAGCTGCGTTCCGCGACGCCGAGGCGCGCGAGCGCCAGGGCGAGGCCGAGGCCAAGGCCACGCTGGTGGTGAGCCAGGCCATCGCCAAGGGCGACGTGCAAGCGCTCAATTATTTCGTCGCCACCAAGTACATCGAGGCGCTGGCGCGCATCGCCACCTCGCCCAACGAGAAGCTGGTGCTGATGCCGCTGGAAGCGGGCAGCGTGATCGGCGCGCTCGGTGGCATCGCCGAGCTGGCGAAGAAGGCCGGCATGGCGTCGCCCAAGGCGCCGGGAGCCTGACGTGGGCCTCCTGTTCTGGCACTGGTTCGCGGTGGGTCTCGCGCTGCTGATCGCCGAGGTGTTGCTGTCCACGGGGTACTTCCTCATCTTCGTCGGCGTCGCCGCGCTGATCGTGGGGGCGCTGGCTTGGGCGATTCCCGCGCTCGGTTGGGAGGCTCAGCTGGCGCTGTTCGGCGTGCTGTCGGTCGCCAGCTTTTTCGTGTGGCGCCGTTTCAGTCCGGGCAATCCCGAGAGCGACCAGCCTGCGTTGAACCGCCGCGGCCATTCCTACGTCGGGCGCACCTTCACGCTGACCTCGCCGATCGTCAACGGCATCGGCACGCTGCACGTGGACGATTCGCAGTGGCGCATCAGCGGCGCAGACGTACCGGCCGGCACGCAGGTGCGCGTGATCGCGGCCGATGGGTCGACGCTGCGGGTCGAGCGGACTTAGGTCACCGCCCGGGCTGACGGAGATGACGCCGGAAGGGAAGTCGCTGCCGGAAGCGATTACGCAGGCGGTCGAGCACGGCCGCGACAAGCTCTACACGCTCGGCGAGGAAATTGCGCACGCGGCCACCCACGGCCTCGGCGTGGTGCTCGCGATCACCGGACTGACGGCGCTGGTGGCGCGCGCGACGCTCTACGGGGATACCTGGCACATCGTCGTCTCCGCGATTTTCGGCGCCACGCTGGTGCTGATGTACGCCGCATCCACGCTGTACCACAGCATTCCGCTGCCGCGCGCCAAGAAAGTGCTGCGCATCATCGACCACTCGACCATCTATTTCCTGATCGCCGGCACCTACACGCCGTTCACGCTGGTCACGCTGCACGGGCCCTGGGGCTGGCTGCTGTTCGGCATCACCTGGGGGCTGGCGCTGGCCGGGGTCGTGTTCAAGATCCATGCAACCGGGCGCTTCGAGAAACTGTCGCTGGCGATCTACCTCGGCATGGGCTGGTGCATCCTGATCGCCATCAAGCCGTTGTGGCGCGCGCTGGAACCCGGCGGGCTGATACTGATGGCACTCGGCGGCCTGGCCTACACCGGAGGTGTCGCGTTCTACGTCTGGGAGCGGCTGCGCTATCACCACGCGATCTGGCACGCCTTCGTGCTCGCCGGCAGCGTGCTGCAGTACTTCGCGATCTTCTTCTACGTGATTCCCGGGCCGGCCTGAGGGCCGGGCCTTATTTGAGCGGCAGGTGATGCACGTGCACGCCGGTGTCCGGCCGGCGCGCGAGCTGCACCAGCGCCGTGGCCACTGCGTTGCCGTCGACCGCGCGGTACTTCGCCAGCGGCCCCGCCAGCAGCGGCGCCAGCAGGGGCGCGGCGAGTTGCGCCAGTTTCTCCCCGGGCCGGCGCTCGGTGCGCTCGCCCAGCAGCAGCGACGGGCGCACGACGTGCACGGCTTCGAATCCGACTGCGGCGACCGCTGTTTCCATGCGGCCCTTCACGCGGGAGTAGAACGCCGGCGAACGCTCGGACGCTCCTACCGCTGACACCACCAGGAAGCGCTTCGCGCCGGCCTTGCGCGCGGCGCGCGCCAGGTCCACGACCATGTGGAAGTCCACGCGCTCGAACGCCGGCTGCGAGCCGGCCTGGCGCAGGGTGGTGCCCAGGCAGCAGAACACGTCGTCGGCGGCGAGCGCCGCGGCGTGCTTCTCGAGGTCGTTGAAGTCCGTCGCGATGAAACGGAACTTGGGGTGGTCCTGTGCCGGCGGGCGCCGGCCGAGCACACGCACCTCGGCGTAGTCGTTGCCCGCCGCCAGTTGCCGCAGCAGCAGGGTACCGACCATGCCGGTGGCGCCGGCGACGAGGGCGGTGCGGGGCATCGGGACTCCAGGGCGCGAGGGGCGGCCAGTGTAGTGCAGTGGGGTCGGGCTGCACTAAGCTCGGCGGCATGAAGCCCGCACTGCTGCTGTTGCTCGCCTTCGCCTGCGCCTCGCCGGCGGGTGCCGTCGAGCCCGGCGGGAAATTCCAGCGCGTGTTCCCGAAGCTTTCGTTCGAGCGCCCGCTGTTCCTGGCCGCGGCGCCCGGCGACGCGCAGCGTCTGTACGTCGTCGCGCAGGGCGGCGTGATCCACGTCTTCGACCGGCGCGAGGCGCCGAGGACCGCCGTGTTCCTCGACCTGCGCGCCAAGGTCAGCCGCCAGGGCGAGGAAGAAGGGCTGCTCGGCCTGACCTTCCACCCGCAGTACGCGAACAACGGGCTGTTTTACGTCTATTACTCGGGCGCCGGCGAGCGCCGCCAGATCGTGGCGCGCTATCGCGCCGACGTCGCGCGCGCGGTGGCCGATCCGGCGAGCGAGAAGCAGCTCTACGTGATGGACGATCCGTTCCGCAACCACAACGGCGGCATGCTCGCCTTCGGCCCCGACGGCATGCTGTACATCGGCACCGGCGACGGCGGCAGCGCCGGCGACCCGAAGGACAGCGGCCAGCGCCTCGACACGTTGCTCGGCAAGATCCTGCGCGTGACGCCCGAGGGCACGGTGCCGCCGGACAACCCGTTCGTGGGCAAGCCCGGCGCACGCGGCGAGATCTGGGCCTGGGGCCTGCGCAATCCGTGGCGCTTCTCGTTCGACCGCAAGACCGGCGCGCTTTGGGCCGGCGACGTCGGCCAGAACGCGTGGGAGGAAATCGACGTCATCGTCCGCGGCGGCAACTACGGCTGGCGCCTGTTCGAGGGCGACGCCGACTACGAGAATCCGCAGCGCCGGCCGGCGCGCGACTTCATCGCCCCCGTCGCGAGCTACGGCCACGACCTCGGCTGCAGCGTGACGGGCGGTTACGTCTATCGCGGCGCGGCGGTGCCGAAACTGCAGGGGCAATACCTTTACGCCGATTTCTGCAGCGGCCGCCTCTGGGCCGTCCCGGCCGACGGCACCGGCCGGCGCAAGGCCCGCGAGATCGGCACCGTGCCCCAGCCGAGCTCCTTCGGCGAGGACGACCGGGGCGAGGTCTACGTCACGTCGTTCGACGGCGGCATTTACCAGCTGGTCCCCGGCAAGTGACGTTCGAGCTGCACCCGCGCCTCGCTGCGGACACCGTCCCCGCCGGTGACTTGCCGCTGTGCCGAGTGCTGCTGATGAACGACGCGCAGTACCCGTGGTTCATCCTGGTGCCGCGGCGGGAGAATGCGCGCGAGATCTACCTGCTCGACGAAACCGACCGGCTGCAGTTGTGGCGCGAGTCCACGCAGCTGTCGCGCGCGCTGATGGGCGCCTTTGCCGGGCACAAGCTCAACGTCGCCGCCCTCGGCAACGTCGTGCCGCAATTGCACCTGCACCACATCGTCCGGTATCCCGGCGATCCGGCCTGGCCCGGCCCGGTGTGGGGCCGCCACCCGCCGCGGCCGTACGCCGACACCGAGCGGGCCGAGCGCCTCGCCGCATTGCGCGCCGCCTTGCCGGACCTCGGCCCGAACCTCAGCTAGACTCGATCCAAACTAAACCGCCGGGGAATTCTCGATGAAGCGGCTCGCGACTGCGTTGTGCCTGACGGTGTCCCTCACGGCCGCGGCGGAAGACAAGGCGCCACCCGCCGGCGTGCCGGTCCCCGCCACGCCGTACACGGCCGAGTTCCGCTCGGTCTCGATCGCCGACCTGGCCGCGCGCGGCCGCGCCACCGGCGTGTGGCAGGGCTCGCCGAAGGTCATCGAGAAGCGCCAGTGGTACGCCGACAACTTCTACGCGACGCTGGCCTCGCGCAAGGTCTGGCACCCGGGCACGTCGCCCACCACGCACGAGTTCGGCGGGCCGATCACCTGGGACATCGTCGCCATCCCGCAGGCTGCGCCGCCGCCGTGCGACAGGCCGCAGCCGACCGGCTACGACGCCGATTCGTGCCGCTACGTGGGCGCGCTGTTCAAGGACCTCGAGAAGAAGGACCCGGCCGCCGCGCGCATCGCGCGCGAGCAGGCGCGGCGCGGCCGCGACGTCTGGTTCAAGGGCACTTTCGGCAACCAGGACGAGGAGTACATCCACCTGGCGCGCTCCGTCGGCGGCCCCGAGAACATCTGGTATCCGTGGCTGGACACGCGCGAGCGCAAGCATCGCTACAGCAAGTGGGGAATGATGAACGACCCCGACTGCTCGGAAGGCGACGCCAGCACCCAGTGGTATGACCGCTGCCCGGACGAGCACAGCAGCGGCGTGCTCGGCTATCGCAAGTACCTCGCCGACCCGACGCTCGACGAGGACGGGAAAGTTGTCTTCGATCCTGCAACTTCTGCTTACCGCGAGGACGAGCTGAAGAAGAACCTGCGCTACGTGCTCGGCGGGCCGTGCGTGCAGTGCCACGTCGCCTTCGACCCGACCCATCCGCCGAAGAACCCGAACGCCCCGGCGTGGGAGAACATCCACGCCACCATCGGCAACCAGTACACGACCCAGCCGCTGCAATACCTGATGGGCGTGCCGGAGGACCACATCACCAACCAGGTACTCAAGTACGGCCATCGCACCGGGACCATCGACACCTCGGTCGTCGCCACGGACTTCATGCACAACCCGGGCACGCAGAACAACATCATGGATTTCTTCAACAAGCGCGTGTTCGAGCACGAGATGAAGCACCCGATCACGGGCGAAGTCAGCAAGGCCAGGACCCTCGCCGTGCTCAAGGGCGGCGAGGACTCGGTCGGCGAGCACCTGGCGCTGATCCGCGTCTACATCAACATCGGCACCTGCACGGAAGAATGCTGGGTGCCGAAGTTCCCCAAGCCCGGCACGTTCTTCGGGGAGAAGGCGGCGCAGAGGCCGTTCAGCATCAATGAGTGCTACCAGGCCTGCGAGGCCTGGAACCACACCGACGCCAAGATGCCGGACCTCGCCGCGTTCCTGATCACCGGCGGGCCGACCTACCTGATGAAGGCCAAGGACGTGGACGGCACGCCGGGCAGCGCGTTCGTCGACCTCAAGAAGGTGCCGGCCGGCCGCAAGGTGTTCGCGCGCGAGTGCGCGTCCTGCCACAGCAGCAAGTTCGCCCCCGACGCGGTGCGCGCCGACAAGGAAGCGCTGGCGCGTTTCTACGAAGGCCACGTGTTCGGCAGCGAGCAGTACTGGCAGCACGAGTTCGAGGAGTCCGAACGCAACTCGGCTGATTTCAAGAAGAAGTTCCTGGCCGCCGACGCCAAGGGCAAAGTGCGGCCCAGGCAGTTCGCCGCCAACGACATCTTCGGCCAGGACTGGCTGGCCAACGATGAACCCGTCGCATTTGGCGTGATTGGCACCAACATGTGCCGCGCGTTGCACGACAACCACAGCACCGGCCACATCTGGGAAGAGTTCTCGAGCGAGACCTACAAGCAGCGACCGGCCGCAGGCTCGGTGAAGAAAGCCGTCGGCCGGATGATCCCGCTGGTCGGCGGCAAGCAATGGGGCGGCGAACGCGAGATCGGCGGCGGCTCCGGCTACCTGCGCAACTTCTCGCTGCTGTCGGCCTGGGCCACCGCGCCGTTCCTGCACAACAATGCCATCGGCGAGCTGACCTGGCTGCCGGACGGCGGCATCGATTACACGGTACGCGGCCGCGTCACGCAGTTCCACAACGCCTTCGACGAGCTGCTGACGGCCGAGGCCCAGCGCCCCGAGAAGATCGCGCGCACGCAGTTCGACATGATGCTGGCGACGCGCGAGGACGGCCGGGGCCTGATCAAGCTGCCGGTCCACAAGGGAACCCCGATCGGGTATTTCACCAGCGCCGATCCGCACAACCCGATGTTCATGAAGTGCGACGACCACGTCGAGAACAAGGGCCACCAGTTCGGCATCGACCTGTCGAAGGACGACAAGGCCGCGCTGGCGGAATTCCTCAAGCTGATGTGAGCGCGGCGTGAAGCGCGGCGTTCTGCTGGCGGCGCTCGCGCTCGCCGCGCTCGCCGCGCTGGCCACCTGGGCCCTGTGGCCGGAATCCGGCGCACCGGCCGGGGCATCGGTGAGCGCGCGCGCGCGCCAGGGCGCGCCGGCCGCCGACGGGCTCGCCGCCAGGGTCATCGCCGGCGATGACCTTCCCCCGGAGGGCACGCGCTCACTGTTCGACCACCTGGTCGCGCAGAACGAGCAGTTGCCGTACCCGTTCGAGAAGCTGGTGGCGCTGGTCCAGGCGCAGGACGCCGAGGGCCGCGCGCCACTCGCGCTGCTGATCCCCAACGGCCGCTCGCTGCTGAAGGCGTCGGCGCATTTCGCGCGGCCACGCGTGCTGGTCGCCGCCGACAGCCACGCGCCCAACACCCAAGCCAGCCTGGGGCTCACCACGCGCGGCCGCCTGTTCCTCGGCTTCGTCGAGGACGCCGCCGAGATCGAGGTGATCAGCTACAACGAGGCCGCCGGCCGCTACGAGTTCCAGCTGGTGCAGGACTACCGGGCGGGCGGCGTGCCGCGCATCGTCTACGCGCGCCGCGCGATCTGCACCACCTGCCACCAGGGCGCCGCGCCGATCTTTCCGCAGCGGCCGTGGAACGAGACCAACGGCCAGTCCGGCATCGGCCGGCGCATCGTCGACGCGCGCGGCGAGGCGACCTACCACGGCGTGCCGGCGGCGGTCGCGCTCGCGGTGCCGGAGCGCTTCGACGAGCTGACCGACATCGCCAATTTCGTGCCGGTGACGCAGCGCATCTGGCTCGACGGCTGTGGCGAGGCGGCGCCGGGCCGGGCGTGCCGGCGCGAGCTGCTGCGCCTGGCGCTCGACTTCGCCGCCAATCCGGGAGGCTTCGATGCCGACGCGGACACCGGCAAGCTGCGCGCCATGCACGCGGCGGCGTGGCCCAAGGGCGGCATCGGCGTCCCTGACGCCGACATCCGCAACCGCGACCCGTTGTCCGAAACCGTCCCGCTACGCCAGCGCCTGCGCGAGATGTTGCTGCCCGCGGCGCGCGACAACGAGGATCTCGCGGCGTTCGAGCGGCTGCCGAAGCTGCCGGCCGACCTGGATCCGGTGGTGCCGCGGCCGCCCCGGCGCGTGCTGACCGCCGCAGTCGTCGACGGCGTGTTCGGCATCGCGCAGTTCTTCAGCGCTGCGGACGTGGCGCTGGTCGAGCGGCTCGCCGGCGACGCCGGTCGCCGCGCGGCGGCGATCGCGCGCATGCCCGATGCGCTGTTCGAGCCGGCGCCGTTCGCGCGCGTGCGCATGCTCAACGGCCTGCTCGCCGCGCTGCGCCAGCCGCCGCGGGCGTACGCCTTCCTCGACACCTCGGAGATGTCGCCGCCGCTGGCCGTGGGCGTGCCGCCGCTGGAACTGGCCGAGGGCTCGCCGCTGCAGCCGTTCGCCGATTACTGCTTCGCCTGCCACCGCGGCAACCCGGCCAGGCGCCTGGATTTCATGGCCGGCAACGATGAGGCGACGGTGCTCGCCGGGATCAAGGCCCGGGGCGAGATCCGCGACGTGCTCGACTGGGAGCGCTACCGCGGCAGCGACAAGGAAGGCACGCTGATGCCGCCGGCCGACTCGCACCAGCGCGCCGAACTGCAGGCCGCGCTGGCGCGGGAACCGCAGTTGCTTGAGGAAATGCGTAAAGTAGTGCCGTCCCTGTTCGAATTTTAGGCGTCACCCCCGCGAAAGCGGGGGTCCAGTTTTGGAGGCCCGCATGAACACGAAGAACTGGATGCCCGCCTTCGCGGGCATGACGTCCGTGCTCTTCGCCCTCCCGGCCCACGCCGAGCCCGGCTTCGCGCGCCAGTACAAGCAGCAGTACGGCTACGCGCCCTCGTGCCACGCCTGCCACAAGGACGGCGGCGGCACGCCGATCAACACCTACGGCCAGCAGTTCAAGGACGCCGGCAAGTCACTCGCCGCGTTCGCGAAGATCGCGGCCGCGGATGCCGACGGCGACGGCGCGGCCAACGAAGCCGAGATCAAGGCCAGGGCCAATCCCGGCCAGAAAAGTTCCACGCCGGCCACTCCCGGCAGCTGGCTCGACACCGCCAGCCTGATTCCGCGCGAAGTGCAGTCCGCGTTCCCGGGTGTGCGCAGCTACCTGCCGCGCGATGCGCTGCTGACCGACGCCGACATCGCGCGTGCGAAAAGCCTCGGCGCGGAGCTGTCGAAGTCCGACGAGAACACCATCTACATCCCGGTCGAGAACCAGAAGCCGGTCGGCACCGCGATCATTTTCCCGGCGCGCTGGCAGGGCAGGGATTTCTTCCTGCTGCTGGCGACCGACCGCCAGCTCAACGTCACGCGGGTCGAGCCGCTGCACGCCAGCAAGGTGCCCGAAGCGAGCCGGAGCAAGGTCTACGCGAGCTTCAAGGGGATCGCCGTGGACCAGCTGCCGGCGGCGCAGGGCGACGGCCTCGATGCGTCCATCACGCGCGCGGTGAAGAAGGCCGGCACGCTGCTGTACGTGAGACTCAAGAGTGCGTAGGCGCATATCCGCGGCCGGGCGCTTCCTTGCCGGAAGCGCCCTGCTGGCGCTCGCGCTCGGCGGGCTCTACGGCGCGCGGCTGGTCGCGCAAGGCGCGTCCGAACAGGACGCGCGCGAAGCGCCGGCGCGCGCAACACCGGCCGAGGAGCCGGTCCCGGCGCCGGCGGCGCAGGAGCAGTTCGATTTCTTCAGCGACCAGCCGATCGACGCGGGCCAGCTGGTCGAGATCGCGCCGCCGAAGAGCGCCTGGGTCACGGTCGGCGGCCCGCTGGCGCTGCTGGCGTTCTTCTTCGTGCAGATGTTCTTCTACTGGTGGATGGTGCCGTTCCAGGTGTCGAAGGTCGACCTCAACCTGCACGACCTGCCCACCGGCGTGAAGCGCGGCATCGCCATGGCGTTGCTGCTGTTCGGCATCGCCTTCTGCTTCGGCGCTTCGGAGATCTGGTACCAGCTGCGCCTGCATGGCAGCGCCGAGGCCTATTTCGAACAGATGTCACTGGGCAAACTGATTGCCTTCACGCACGCCCACCTGTTCGGCTTCACGACCAGTTTTTTCATCATCGGCATCCCGTTCTCGCTGCAGTTCAACCACCTGTGGCAGTACCAGTGGATCTTCCCGATCGGCCTGGCCGCCTCGCTGACGGACGTGATCTCGTGGTGGGGCATCAAGTACGGCGCCCCGAGCTTCGAATGGGTGTCCATGTTCTGCGGCGTGGTGTTCAGCGTGTCCTACCTGTGGATGCTGATCGGCCTGGAGCGCGTGCTGCTGTTCCCGGAAATCATCTGGGCCAGCGACAAGGACCACGATGCGCGGCTGGCGCAGCGCGAGAAGCAGCGCCGGGCGCTGGACGACGCCGCCCAGTACCAGGAAGGGGACCTGTAGCCCCGGTGGCGGCGCCTTAGCGGACGAGTACACTAATTCCCCCCTGGCGACCCGCCCGGGGTGGGGGACAGGAGAGCAACTCGTGAACTATTTCGTCACCGGCGCCACCGGCTTCATCGGCCGCTTCGTCGTCGAACGCCTGCTGGCGCGCCGCGGCGCGCAGGTCTACGTCCTGATCCGGGAATCCTCGTCCGACAAGTTCGAGGCGCTCAAGGCGCGCTTCCCCGGCCACGCCGACCGCCTGCACGCGGTGTGGGGCGACATCACCACGCCCGGCCTGTTCACCGGCGACGGCAAGTCTGGAACGGGCGCGCTCAACGGCGCCGGCTTCGACCATGTGTTCCACCTCGCCGCCGTCTACGACCTCAACATGGACGACGACACGGCCGACCGCGTCAACAACGAGGGCACGCGCAACGTCGTCAACTTCGTCAACGAGCTCGGCGGCAAGGCCATCCTGCACCACACCAGCAGCGTCGCGGTGGCGGGCGAGGACTACGTCGGCAAGTTCACCGAGGACATGTTCGACGAGGGCCAGTCGCTCAAGCACCCGTACTACCGCACCAAGTTCCAGTCCGAGGCGATCGTGCGCGACGAGTGCAAGGCGCCGTACCGGATCTACCGCCCGGGCGTCGTGGTCGGCTCCTCGCAGACCGGCGAGATGGACAAGATCGACGGCCCGTACTACTTCTTCAAGACCATCCAGCGCATCCGCGACAACATCCCGCGCTGGCTGCCGCTGCTCGGCCTCGAGGGCGGCCGCGTGCCGGTGGTGCCGGTGGATTACGTCGCGGACGCGATGGTGGCCATCGCCCACAAGGAGGGCCTCAACGGCAAGGCCTTCTTCCTGATCCAGTCCAACGCGCCGACCGTCGGCGAGCTGATGCGCACGCTGATGGAAGCGGCGCACGGCCCCGACATCGCCAGGAACTTCGAGTTGCCGCGAATGCCGGGCGCGATGAAGGGCCTCGCGCAGCAGCTGGCCGAGCGCGTGCCCGGCAACCTCAAGAAGAAGGTCTCGCAGGCCATCGGCGTGCCGACCTCGGCGCTGTCCGCCGTCACCAACCGCACCACGTTCGACGACAAGCACGCGCGCGCGGCGCTCAAGGGCACCGACATCCTGTGCCCCGACATCAAGGACTACGCCCCCAAGCTGTGGGAGTACTGGGAGACCTACCTCGACGTGGACGTCCGTGTGCCGCGCCGCGCCATGCGCAAGCTCGCCGGCAAGGTGGTGCTGATCACCGGCGCCTCGAGCGGCATCGGCCTGATCACGGCCAAGAAGTGCGCGGCCGCCGGCGCCAAGGTGCTGCTGGTGGCGCGCACCAAGGAGAAGCTCGACGAGGCGGCGCAAATCATCCAGAAGGCCGGCGGCGAGGCCCACGTCTATCCGTGCGACCTGTCGAACATGGAGTCGATCGACGCGATGGCCGACGCGGTGCTGAACGACTTCGGCCACGTCGACGTGCTGGTCAACAACGCCGGCCGCTCGATCCGCCGCGCGGTGATGGAGTCGCTCGACCGCTTCCACGACTTCGAGCGCACCATGCAGCTGAATTACTTCGGCTGCGTGCGCCTGATCCTCAAGCTGCTGCCGTCGATGGGCAAACGCAAGGCCGGCCAGATCATCAACATCAGCTCGATCGGCGTGCTGGCGAATGCGGCGCGGTTCTCCGCCTACGTCGCCAGCAAGGCCGCGCTCGATGCGTTCTCGCGCTGCCTGTCGGCCGAGGTCGTGCACCGGAACATCAACATCACGGCGATCTACATGCCGCTGGTGCGCACGCCGATGATCGCGCCGACCAAGATGTACGACTACGTGCCGGCGTGGTCCCCGGAGAAGGCCGGCAACACCGTGCTGAATGCGATCCTCGACCGGCCCAAGAGCGTGGCCACGCCGCTGGGCACCGCGGCGTCGATCAGTTACGCGCTGTGGCCGAAGATCAACGATTACCTGCTCAACAAGGGCTTCCAGCTGTTCCCGTCCTCGTCGGCCGCCAAGGGCGTCAAGTCGGAGAAGCCGACGCTCGAACAGGTGGTCTTCGCCAACGTGCTGCGCGGCGAGCACTGGTAAAAAAGGGGACGCAACCCTTTTCAAGAAAGCCGCCCTGCGCGGCTTTTTTGTTGCCCGGCGAAAAGGGTTGCGTCCCCTTTTTCAGCCGTTGGCGGCGCGGCGGTGCCGGCGCTGTTTCACGGATTCGGCCAGCCCGCGCAGCAGCATCGCGGTGTCCTCCCAGTGCAGGCACGCATCGGTGACGCTCTGGCCGTAGTTCATGCGCTCGCGCGGCCCGATTTCCTGCCGGCCCTCGACCAGGTGGCTCTCGACCATCGCGCCGATGATGCGCGTGTCGCCGCCGGCGACCTGGTGGCCGACGTCCTGCGCCACGACGAGCTGGCGCTGGTGCTGCTTGCTGCAGTTGGCGTGCGAGCAATCGATCATGACCTGCTCGGGCAGGCCGGCCCGCGTCAGCGCGGCGCACGCGGCATCGACGCTCTTGCTGTCGTAGTTGGTGCCGGCGGAGCCGCCGCGCAGGATGATGTGGCAGTCCTCGTTGCCGGCGGTCTCGAAGATCGACACCTGGCCGGCCTGCGTCAGCGACAGGAAGCGGTGCGGGCTGCGCGCGGCCAGCACGGCGTCGACCGCGACTTTCACGCTGCCATCGGTGCCGTTCTTGAAGCCGACCGGGCACGACAGGCCCGAGGCCATCTCGCGGTGCAGCTGCGATTCGGTGGTGCGCGCGCCAATCGCGCCCCAGCCGACCAGGTCGGCGACGTACTGCGGCGTCAGGATGTCGAGGTACTCCACGCCCGCGGGCATGCCGCGCTCGTTGAGGTCGAGCAGCAGCCGGCGCGCGAGGCGCAGGCCCTTGTCGATCTGGAAGCCGCCGTCGAGGTCGGGGTCGTTGATCAGGCCCTTCCAGCCGACCGTGGTGCGCGGCTTCTCGAAGTACACGCGCATGATCAGCAGCAGGTCGGCGGAGACCTCGGCGCGCAAGCGCGCGAGCCGCTCGGCGTATTCCAGCGCCGCGGCCGGGTCGTGGATCGAGCATGGGCCGACCACGACCAGCAGGCGGTCGTCTTCACCGCGCAGGATCTTCTGCGCCTCGGCGCGCGCGCCCATCGTGGTCTGCGCGGCCTTGTCGGACAGCGGCAACTCGGTCTGCACCTGGGCCGGCGTGGACACGGCCTGGACCGAGCGGATCCGTAAGTTTTCGGTTACGTACTTCATCAGGGGGACGGATGCTATCAGCTAAAGTTCGGCCATGTCCCGCCTGATTTTCGCTCTCTGCCTCGGCCTGGCCGGTTCCTCGTGGGCGGGAGAGTTCGCGCCCGCCGGCAACGGCGGCGCGCTGACGCGCGCCTTCGCCTTGCCGGCGCTGGGCGACGGCGCCGTGCTGCCGCGCGGGCGCAGCGAGACGCGCTGGACGCTGGACCTCACCAACGAGTACGCGGTCGAGGGCAACTGCGCGACCGAGTGCATCGTGCTCGACGGCGAGACCGCGCGGCTGCGCCTCTCGCATCGCCGCGGCCTCGGCGACGGCTGGGATCTCTCGTTCGAGGTGTCGGCGCTCGATCGCGGCGGCGGCTTCCTCGACGGCTGGATCGAGGGCTGGCACGACACCTTCGGCCTGCCCACCGGCGGTCGCGAGCTGGCGCGGGACAACCAGTACCGTTTTCACTACGAGCGCCAGAACACGGTGCTGCTCGACGAAACGCGCGGCGGCACGGGCCTGGGCGATGCAACGTTCACGATCGGCCGGCGCCTGGGCAGCGCCGCGACGGTGCGCGCCATGGCCAAGCTGCCGACGGGCGACGAGGATTCCCTCGAGGGCGGCCCGCGAGGAGGCGCGCTGTGGCTCGAGCAGGCGGTGGCGTTGCCGCGCGGCTGGAGCGGGTACCTGGCCGCCGGCGTGTCGTTCACCGAGCGCGGCAGCGCGCTGCCGGACCTGCAGAACCGCCAGGTGGTGTTCTCCGGAGCCGGCCTCGCCATCCCGGTGACGCCCGCGATCCGGCTTGCCATGCAGGTCCAGGGGCACGAGCGGCTGTTCGAAGGCAGCGCGTTGACGCCGCTGGCGCGCGCCGGCGCACCGCTCACGCTCGGGCTGCAGTTCCGCACCAGCGCGCGCGGCAGTTTCGAGATCGGCTTCCAGGAAGACCCGAGCGTCAACGGCTCACCGGATTTCGCGGCCTACCTGTCGATGCGCACTACGGTTTTTTCCCAGCGGCGCTGAGCTTGCCGCGGATGAAATCCGCGTGCGACAGGTGCAGCAGGTCGGCGAGCTGGCGCAGCAGGTGCTCCTCGTGCGGGTCGACCCGGCCGTCGGCGTGGGCGACTTCCCACAGCAGCGCCAGCAGCTCGCGCTTGCCATCCGGCGCCATCGTGCGGTTCAGCGCCTGCACGAAGTCGAACAGCGAGACCGAGTCCTTGGCGCGCGCGGCCGCCTGCTCGAGCAGCGCGTCCACCGTGGCTTCCG